>JBJKPJ010000154.1:0-2319 GCA_046706605.1 Bathyarchaeia archaeon
CTGGTATTGGCGGTGGTGGCGGTGTGATGTTTCTTGGCGCAGGCCACGAGTATTCTCCTCCGCTGTTTCTTGGTGCTGAGCAACTGGCACTTAACTGTACTGATGGCTCTCTTGTCTGGTCTATTGATAGCTTTAACGTCAACGCTAACCCTGAACTCGCTTACGGCATCATGACTAACCTTAATGCATACGATAACCAAATCTACGCTTACGGTCAAGGTCCTACTGGCACAACAGTTTCAGCGCCCCAGGTTGGTGTGACTACTGCCACTCCGGTTACTATTACTGGTACTGTGATGGATGTCTCTGCGGGTGCAAAGCAAGAAGCAGTTGCAGGAAACTATCCGTATGGTCTTCCAGCGGTTTCAGATGCTAGCATGAGCAGTTTCATGGAATCCGTTTATATGCAGCAGCCAATTCCACATGATGTCACTGGCGTTCCAGTTACCATAAGTGTCGTTGACGCTAACGGTAACTACCGCACTATTGGCACTACTACAACTGACGGCACAGGCGCATACGGTTTTACGTGGACTCCTGATATTCCGGGTGATTACACGGTGATTGCAACCTTTGCAGGCACTAACGGCTACTATGGTTCTACAGCGCAGACTCATCTGTATGCAGGTGAACCAGCAACTACTGCACCTACTCCTGCGGCTCAGACTAACTATGCGACTACCAGCGATGTACTGATGTATGTTGCAGCTGGCGTGGTTGTCATGGTAATAGTAATGGCCGTCATCGGAGCACTCATCCTACGGAAGAAATAAGCACACAAAAACAAACACCCTTTTTTCTTTTTTTTTAGTTTAAAATGTGAAGCAGCGCTTGGGGCTGAGAAGACTCTGGTTTCCATTTCAATTGCTTGAAATATCCAAAACTAACTTTTGGTTATTTGCATTTTTCTCCTTTTCCAGAGCCTCAGCAAACCCGGCGCTATAAGTTATCCTGATTAATTAGTAAAGCTTTTGGTTTAGCATTGTGTACGTTTTTAGGAGCAAAAAGCGTTTTTTATTCAGTTTTTTCTGTTGCGTTTTTGTGTTCTTTGTAGGATTGGGCGCAGTGTACGCAGCAGAAAGCCATTTCTTTGCCGTTGATGACTTCGCGGTAGGCGCCTTCGTAGACTTTGCAGCCGCAGTGGGCGCACACATAGAGGCTGGGTTCGATTGCGATGGCTACTAGTTCTGCAAACCGTTTGAAAAGACTTATGCATAGTTGTCTGCCTTCTGGGGTGAGTTCGAAGACTTTTCTTTTTTTTTCGCCGACTGGTTTTAGGTGGTGGGTAACTAAGCTTTTTTCTTCTAGTTGTTGTAGAAATGGGTAGACGAGGCTTGGGCTGATTTCTTTTTTGACGCGGCGTTTGAATTGGTTGATGATGCTGTAGCCGTGTGTGGGTCCTTCGTAGAGTATGGTGAGTATGTAGAAGCGGCTAAAGTCGCTGATGAGTTCGTTCATTTTGCTGTCTGGTTGCTTTGGCATTATGTTTCTATATGTTATGGACATGGTCTAATATTAAATGTTTATCAGATATATCTCAAAAATACACATAGCATCAGCCAAAACAGCAACCAACCAAAATCCCAAACCACAAACCAAGTTTTGGAGCTGGTTGTAGCTAAAAATATATGCTAGATGTGACATCTAACTCTGGGTTTCCAAGAGGAGAGCATTCATTTGAAATATGACGTTATAATCGTAGGCGCAGGCCCAGCAGGCATCTTCTCAGCATTAGAACTAACAGAAAAATCCAATCTAAACGTTCTGATTCTTGACCGAGGAGAAGACATCGACAAACGCAAATGCCCCAGCAGCCGAGGATTCGAATGTGTCCATTGCGAACCATGCAGTGTCCTCTCAGGTTGGGGTGGAGCAGGCGCTTACAGTGATGGCAAACTCACTCTGTCCACAGAAGTGGGCGGCTGGCTAAACCAGTATGTCTCGACTAAAGAACTCGCTGAACTGGTGAAGTACTGTGACAGTATCTATATCAAATTTGGAGCCAGTGAACAGGTTTTTGGCGGCGAAAGCAAAGAAATTGACGATATCGAACGTCGAGCCTCCCTTGCAGGTTTAAAACTTATAAAACAAGAAGTCCGTCACATGGGCACCGACAAATGCCTTGAAACCCTCCAGCGCATGCGTCGGCATCTTAATGGCAAAATAACTTTCCAACCAAAAAGCGACGTGAGAGGACTTATCGTTGAAAAAAACGTCATAAAAGGCGTCGAAATAGTCAACGGCGAGAAATACATGGGCAAATATGTCATTATCGCTCCTGGCAGAAGCGGCGCCGAGTGGCTTCAAACCGAAGCTCGG
>JBJKPJ010000155.1:0-1415 GCA_046706605.1 Bathyarchaeia archaeon
CTAAAAAAGGCATGTTTTTGATGGATGCCTTTGAAATCTGCGATGAACTGCTACTTGATGCTGATGATATGGTGCAGAAAGGATATGGTTGGCTGCTTAAAGAAGAAAGCCGAATTCACCAGCGAGAAGTTTTTGATTATGTAATTAAAAACCGCAATGTTATGCCTAGAACGGCTTTAAGGTATGCAATTGAGTTGATGCCAAAAGAACTCAAAGCAGAAGCCATGGAGAAAAACCAGTTGTAGCATCTGAAATCTTGACTGGATATTCAGAAGCTTTAAAAAATAATAAATCAAAGCTTGTAGTGAAAGCATCTAAGAATGTGTGAAAGAGTGGAAAAACCCGCTGTTGACCAAGTATATGGTATCGACCGCTCTACTGAATCGGTTTTAATTCTTCATGTAGACGACGATGCGGGATTTTTAGAAATTTCTAAGCAAATTTTAGAAATGGATGGCAGATTTTTTGTGGAAACTGTTTCCAGCGTTAAGGAAGCTCTGGAACGGATACAACAGAAAAGGTTTGAGGCAGTGATTTCGGATTATGAACTGCCTCGCGAAGATGGATTGAGCTTTTTGAAGTTGTTGCGGGAGCAGCAAAACGAGATTCCTTTTGTGTTGTTTACGGGTAAAGGCAGGGAAGACGTAGCAATTAAAGCATTGAACTTGGGTTCTGATGCATACATCAACAAGATAGGCGACCCTGAGACAGTTTACGGCGAATTAACCAATGCCCTGCTTAAAGCGATTGAGCATAAAAAATCAAAAAAGATGCTTGCTGACTCGGAACTTAAGTACCGCAAATTAATTACAGAGTTATCTCAAGGCATAGTTATCGTTGTGGGTCCTGTTCCAAAAATTGTGTTCGCCAACCCTGCAATGAAGAAAATAACAGGTTACAGCCAGCAGGAACTTGTTTGTTTATCCACTTTAAAATTAGTGCACCCTGACGACCGGGAAATGGCCATGCGCATTTTTCAAAATCTTTTTTCTGGAAAATCGGTACCCAGTTTTGAATTCAGAGGAATTAGAAAAGATGGGTCTTCGTTGTGGGTTGAGGTTTCTCCCAGCTTGGTTGATTTTAACGGAATGCCTGCAATCCAGTGTGTTTTAGTAGATATTACGGAACACAAAAACGCTGACCAAAAGCTCAGGAAAAATGAACTAAAATACCGAAATATCTTTAACAACTCTGAAGCGGGGATGTTCAGAACCCGATTGGATGGCTCTGAAATTTTGGATTGTAATGCTAAATTTTTGGTTATTTTTGGCAGAACTCGCGAAGAAGTGGTTGGTAAACCTTCTACTATCCACTGGGAAAATCCAACTGAACGACAAGCTATGGTTAAGATGCTTAAAGCTAAAGGGCACGTTGCTGACTTTGAATGTAAAATGAAAAATAAACAAGGCGAAATC
>JBJKPJ010000156.1:0-1615 GCA_046706605.1 Bathyarchaeia archaeon
AACTTTGTTAAAAACCGACTCATGGAACGAACCTTAGTGGAAGGCGACACAACCCTAGTTATGATGCTTGGCCACGCTATCCCATTTACGGTGTCCAAAACCCGACCGCACGGCATTATAAAAGTAACCGCTGAATCACGATTAACAATCCTAAACGAACCAGCCCCCGAAGGCAAAGGGCTCCCAAGAACCAACTACGAAGACATCGGCGGACTCCACACAGAAATCCAGCGCGTACGCGAAATGGTTGAGCTTCCGCTTAGGCACCCTGAACTTTTCCAGCGCTTAGGCATTGAGCCACCCAAAGGTGTGCTGTTGCATGGTCCGCCTGGCTGTGGCAAAACCCTGCTTGCTCGCGCAGTCGCCAACGAGTCGGAAGCCAACTTTTACAGCATAAATGGACCAGAAATCATGAGCAAATTCTACGGCGAATCCGAAGCACGCCTACGCGAAATCTTTCAACAAGCCCAACAGAATGCTCCAAGCATAATCTTTGTTGACGAATTAGACGCTATTGCGCCAAAACGTGAAGAAGTCACTGGTGAAGTGGAAAGACGCGTGGTTGCGCAGCTTTTAGCTTTGATGGATGGCTTATCTGGCAGAGGAAACGTTATTGTTATCGGCGCAACAAACCGTCCAGGTGCCCTTGACCCAGCGCTCCGTCGCCCAGGCAGATTTGACCGCGAAATCGAAATTGGCGTACCTGACAAAAAAGGACGCTATGAAGTTCTCCAAATCCACACTCGCGGTATGCCCTTGGCTGAAGATGTAGACCTTAAAAAACTAAGCGAAATGACACATGGCTACACAGGTGCAGACTTGTCCTCGCTGGGCAGAGAAACCGCCATGAAGGCACTTCGGCGCTATTTGCCTCAGATTAACCTTGAAGAAGAACGTATCCCACCTGCAGTGCTGGAGAAAATGGAAGTCAAAATGGATGATTTCTTTGGTGCATATAAAGAAGTTACCCCCACAGCTATGCGCGAAGTCTACATTGAAGTCTCCACTGTCCACTGGACTGATGCAGGCGGCTTAGATGACGTAAAACAGCACCTCATCGAAGCAGTAGAGTGGCCGTTAAAGAACCCTGAAATGTTCACCAAACTCGGCATCCGACCACCCAAAGGCATCCTGCTTTACGGTCCGCCTGGCTGTGGCAAAACCCTCTTGGCGCGGGCAGTTGCCACGGAAAGTGAAGCTAACTTCATCTCCATTAAAGGACCAGAGGTATTTAGCAAGTGGGTTGGCGAATCAGAAAAAGCCATCCGTGAAGTCTTCCGTAAAGCCCGCATGGCTGCGCCCGCGGTGGTGTTTCTTGACGAAATTGACTCCTTGACGCCCAAACGCGGCATGGGTATGTCTGACAGTGGTGTTTCTGAACGCGTAATTAGCCAACTGCTCACCGAAATGGATGGCATAGTGACCCTGCAAGACATCGTGGTTATTGCTGCCACCAACCGCCCCGACATGGTGGATTCTGCTGTTTTGCGTCCAGGCAGATTTGACCGATTAATCTATGTACCTGAACCCGACGAAAAGAGCCGACTGCAAATCTTCAAAATCTACACAAAAGACATGCCAATCGGTAAAGACGTTGACTTAAACCAGCTGTCAA
>JBJKPJ010000157.1:0-5571 GCA_046706605.1 Bathyarchaeia archaeon
ACCACAAAGGGTTCTTCACAATAGACACGGTAAATCCGGAAGCAATCACTAAATTCTTTGGTCCAATGAAAGTTGAAATTAGACCAGTCAAGCCACTTAGCGAAGTCGCTAAAACATTATAAACTAAAAAGAAGAAAAGGGCAAGTAGCAGCGTATGCTACTTTACTTTGTAATCTTCAGAGTCGACTACGGTTTCGCCTTCAGGTCCCGTCGGTTCGCCACCCATGTCTGGTCCCGGGCCAGGTTGAGGTCCAGGTTGTGGACCTGCCTGCTGCTGTTGCTGAGCTTGCTGTTGGGCGGCTTGCTGGTAAACTTTGGTTCCAAGTTCCTGCAGTACCTTTTGAAGCGCATCAGATTTGGCTTTGACCTGTGCCATATCATTGCTTGCCAACGCGTTTTTGAGTTCGGTTACGGCTGCATCGATTTTGGCAATGTCATCAGAACTGATTTTTCCTGACAAGTCTTGTTTGGTACGTTCAGCGGTGTAGACAAGACTGTCGGCGTTGTTGCGGGTTTCAGCATCTTCTTTCTTTTTGCGGTCTTGCTCAGCAAATTGGTCAGCTTCGTGGATGAGGCGTTCTTTTTCTTCTGGACTTAGCTTAGTAGAGGCGGTGATGGTGATTTTGGATTCTTTGCCTGTGCCGCGGTCTTTAGCAGACACGTTAAGGATACCGTTGGCGTCTATGTCGAAGGTTACCTCAATTTGCGGTACGCCTCTGGGGGCTGGTGGCAAATCCACCAAGTTAAACATGCCCAGCGAAACGTTGTCGGTTGCCATGGTACGTTCGCCCTGCAAGACGTGGATGGTGACAGCGGTTTGGAAGTCTGCAGCTGTAGTGAAGACTTGGCTACGTTTGGTGGGAATGGTCGTGTTCTTTTCCATCACGCGGGTCATGACGCCACCCAAAGTTTCTACGCCAAGGCTAAGCGGGGTAACGTCAAGGAGCAGTAGGTCGGTAACTTCGCCTGTTATGACTCCTGCTTGGATAGAGGCGCCAATGGCAACACATTCCATAGGGTCCAGTCCGCGTTCAGGGGCTTTTCCCATGAGTTGCTCCACGAAACGTTGAACTAGGGGCATTCGGGTCATGCCGCCGATTAAAATGATTTTATCGACTTGCTGGGGGGTTAGTTTTGCATCTTCCAGCGCCTTCAGTAGAGTTGGCCTTGTTCGTTCTACGATGGATTGGGCAAGCGATTCCAGTTTGGTTCTGGTTAATGTGAGGTGTAGGTGTTTTGGTCCACTGGCATCTGAGGTTAAGAAGGGCAAGTCAATGTCGGTGCTCATTAGGGTGGAAAGTTCAATTTTGGCTTTTTCTGCTGCTTCTTTGAGCCGTGACATAGCCATGCGGTCGCCTGATACGTCCACGCTAGTTTGCCGCTTAAACTCGTCTTGGATATATGCCATAATTGCTTTGTCCACGTCGGTACCGCCCAATTGGGTGTCTCCGCTGGTGCTCAGAACTTGGAAGACGCCTTTGCCGAAGTCCATCAGGGTCACATCGTGGGTTCCGCCGCCAAAGCTGAAAACAAGGATTTTCATTTCATGTTCAAGTTTGTCGATACCATACGCAAGGCAGGCTGCGGTAGGTTCGTTTATGATACGCATAACTTGGAATCCTGCGATTTCGCCTGCGTCTTTAGTGGCTTGGCGTTGATTGTCGTCAAAGTGGGCTGGTACGGTGATGACAGCTTTGTTTATGGTTCCACCAAGGTATGTTTCAGCGTCTTTTTTGATTTTCTGCAGAATGAAAGCGCTTAACTGCTGTGGGGTGTATTCTTTGCCATAGATGCTGGCTTTATAGTTGCTGCCCATTTTGCGTTTGATTTCAAAGACGGTGCCTTCTGGGTTGGTGGTGGCTTGCCTTTTTGCGGGTTCTCCAACTAGCAGTTGACCATCTTTTGTGAAGGCTACAACAGACGGGAACATTTTCCCAGCCATCGTGGGTCCTTCCGCACTGGGAATGACAGTTGCATGTCCCCCTTCGTATATGGCTGCTGCCGAATTGGTTGTTCCCAAATCGATTCCTAAAACTTTTTGATTTGTTTTTTGATTACTCAATTTTGTTTTTCCTCCGTTTGATTACTGTGCTTTTTTTGCGGCTTAACCGCAACTTTAACTATGGTTGGTCGTAGCACTTTGCCCCGCATCATGTATCCTTTACGAATTTGCTCCAGAACGGTGCAGGGGGGTACGTCTTCCCGTTCAACGGTGGCTACGGCGTTGTGATGGGTGGGGTCTAAAATTTTGCCTTCAGGGTTATCAATTGCAGTAACCCCTTCTTGCTCAAGAACCTTTCGTAGCTTCTTTAGGGTCATTTCTACTCCTTCAAGAAGCGAATTTGGCGAGGTGGAGATTTCTCCGTTGAGAACTGCTAGCTCCAACTCATCTACCACATCCAAAAGCGAAACTAACAGTCGTTCTGTGCAATAGTTTTTGGTTTGTTCGGCTTCGCGTTCGAAGCGTCTTTTTAGGTTTTCAAAGTCTGCCTGCAAATACTGCAGCTTTGAGAGGTAATCTAGTGAGCGTTTCTTTTCGTTTTCGAGGAGTTCTTCAAAATCTACAACGGGTTGAGTCTCTTTTTCTTCGACCATTAGAAATATCCTCCTGTCTGTGTTATTGCGCACTTGAAACGGTTAAAAAAATATTTCGCTTTGAACATGGCGGCTGCACCGTTTAGGTTATGTATTTTGGGTTTTTGCTCTCGGTTTGGTTTGGTTCTTGGGGTGGCAGGGCGGGTGGTTGTTTTTGTGGTTCGATTTGTTCTGGGTTGTTTTGTGAGTGTTCGATGAGCAGTTTTCGGAAGATGATTTCGGCAACTTGGTCGCCTACGGATTCTTCTTTTAGTTCGGCGTCGAAGTAGTGTTTGCGGAAGGTTTCTATGATTTCGTTTTTGTCTATGACTACGGTTTGGTTTGTGCTGTTGTTCCATGCTGTGGAGAGGACTTTATGTCCGAGTTCGATGAAGATGTTGACTAGGGTTGTGTAGTCTATATCAAAGGGGGCGTCTCCTGTGAGAAAGATGCCTTTGGTTAGGAGGATTTTTTTGTGGTTTTCGGGGGTTACTGTTAAACTTCTACGCATACACTCACCAGCACACAGATGCACTTCTGCACCGCTTCACCTTAAGCACACCTGTGCACGCTTGCTTATTAAATTTTCTGCCCAAACAACCAAAAACTCCAACAAAAACCTCAAAAAACCGCCAAACCAGCCACAACGCAGCCCAAACCCACCCAATTATGGAGCAGGCGTAATCAAGCTGGCGGTGTCAACGATAATCAAGTTGTTATTGAAGTCTATGCGGCAATTAAAGAGGTATGTCTGATTCTCAACAATACTATCATAAAGCGCAGAGTTGTTATCGATGTATAGAACCTTGCCATCAGAGAGACTCACAGTATAACTACTCATCTGACCTGCAACAGGCGCTTTAGCAGTAACTAAGCCCCGTTCAACGTCAGGAATCTTGGAGTTATCAATTTGGTCTAAGGCAACATAGCCAATGATACTCAACGCAAACACCAATATAATCACCGTTGAGAGAACAGTTAGTTTGAATGCATCCACACCTATTGCCTCTGGGGCTTGTTTATGGAGTAAGAGACATATAAAAAAATCGATAAAACAAAAAAAGAGCGGTTAGTGGGTTAACTGCATTTTGATTGTCGCTTCAGCAACCATCAACGCCTCAGGCAGCTTGTCACATTTGGTGCCTCCGCCCTGTGCAAAGTTGGGTCGTCCGCCGCCTCCGCCTTCGAAAAGTGGCGCCGCTCTTTTGACTACGTTGCCTGCGTTGACGCCTTTTTTGAGGGCTTCTTCGCCTGCCATAACCATGAGTCGGCAGGTTTTGCCGTCGCTGCCATAGAACAAGGTGACAGTTGCGGGGTTGCGTTTGATTATTTCGCTGGCGGTTTGCAGCATACGGTTAACGTCGATGATTTCGCCAAAGTCCCGTTTGATCACGGCGATTCCGTCTATTTGGATTGCTTCTTCAGCGGTTTGGGATTGCCCAACAGCGCTTTCTTTGGCAGCTAACTCCTTGATTAATCGGCGTTTTTCCACGTTGGCTTCTTTAAGTTCTTTGACAATTTTCTCGGCGGTTTTGTCGAGTTTGTCTATGGGGGAAGTTAAAACCTCGGAGAGATGCCAGAGCAGGGTTTCTTGGTCTTGCACGGCTTTGAGGGCTTTTTGCCCAATCGCATAGCCCAAGCGTTCCACGCCGTCTTGTACGCGTTCGGTGTAGTCGATTTTAACAAAGCCAACCTCGCTGGTGCTGCCCAGGTGAGTTCCTGCGCACGCTTCCACGTCCCAGTCGCCTGTTTTGACGACGCGAATGTCTTTGCCTGGCACTGCGCCGCCTTGGTAGAGTCGAAAGCCATAGAGCGCTTCGGCTTGGTTTCTGGGGAGCCAAGTGGTTTGGATTTTCATGTTGGCTATGATAGCTTGGTTGGCGAGGGTTTCGATTTTGTGGATTTCTTCGGGGGTTAGTCGTCGGTAATGGGATATGTCTAGGCGGCTAGTTTCTAAGCCTTTCTGGGTGCCTGACTGCCAAACGTGTTCGCCTAAGACTCTACGTGCAGCTCCGTTTATGAGGTGGGTGACAGTGTGGGCTTTCATGAGGTTGTAGCGTCTCTCCCAATCTAGTATGCCGTGCGCTACGCTGCCTTCGGCGAATGTTGCTGGGGTTTTGAGTTTGTGGACGATGACTTTACCGATTTTCTGGACATCTGTCACTTCAAATTTAGTGTTGCCGCTAATTACCCAGCCAAGGTCGTTGGGTTGTCCGCCACCTTCTGGATTGTAGCATGTGCGTTCCAATACTACGTAGTTTTGGTTGATGATTTTGAGGACGTTGGCGTCGAATTCCTTTTGGTAGACATCAAGATAATACATCTGTTCGGTGGGGGGAAGTTGTTGGGCGACTTCTTCTATGGTTTTTTCGGCTTTTGCCTCTTCTTCCTCAACGGGTTTTGAAGCTTGCATGTGGCGGTTAGCGATTAGGGTGTAGAAGTTTTCTGGTACTTCGACTTCGACGCCTTCGTTTTCTGCAATTTGCTTGACTATTTCGGGGGGCAGCCCATGGGAGTCGTAGAGTTCGGTGAGGGTGCCCATGGGGAGTTTGCCGGTGCCTTTGGCTTTTAGGTCCGCGGAGATGCGCTTTATCATGCCTTCGCCGCGTTGGAGGGTGTCTTTGAATTTTTCTTCTTCGACCTTGAGCATTTCGATGATTTCGTTTTGCATTTCTTTGATGCGGGGAAAATCTTTGCCCCAGTAATCGGCCTGCATGTCAATGATGTCGTAAAGTTCGGTTGGTTCCATGTTTAGGGTACGCAATAGACGGTAGACTCGGCGGAAAAGGAGCCTCGCAAGGTATCCTTCTTGGATGTTTGAGGGCACGACGCCTTCGCTTAAGATGAAGCTCAGGGTTTTTGTGTGATCGGTCACAGCCCAAGCATTCTCGATGGGCACAAGCACCTTCTCAAGTGTGGGCAAGTCGATGCCTGTGAGTTCTGAGACGCGTTTTCTGGCAACCATGCGGTTTGCCCGTTTATCTACGCTGACTAGCC
>JBJKPJ010000158.1:0-8904 GCA_046706605.1 Bathyarchaeia archaeon
CTCTTAACCCCTTCTTGTCCAAAGCATGCCATGACGTCAAAAAGACCTTCAAGGGCGAAGTAACATATTTTTCAGTCCCCTTTGAAAAGGTTGATTGGGACTTATTCGATTTTGTCGGCGTTGACCTCTATCGAGATGCCAGAATAAAGAGTATTTTTGACAAAATGGTCAAGGGTTACCTTGCTTACAAAAAACCGGTTATAATTGGCGAGTTCGGCTGCTGCAATTATCGGGGAGCAGATTTGTTGGGGGGAAGCGGCTTCATCGTAGTATATGGCATGATGAATGATTATCTTGGGGGAAAAATATCCGTGCCCACGCCGTTTGCGGAAATGCTCAAAATCATCCCGAAGGTAGACGGGCACTATATCCGCGATGAAGGCGTACAGGCGAAGGAAATTACTGAGGAACTTGCTATATTTGACTCCGCTGGGGTGGAAGGGGCGTTTGTTTTCACATTTGTTTCTCCGACCTCCGCCTACAATGAGGATCCAAGGTTTGATATGGACTTGGGCAGTTTTAGCCTTGTGAAAAGCTACCCTGAAGAAGACACATTCAAACAGATTGTTTCGGAGAGCGCAAAACAGGCAAAGGAACTCGGCGCAGATGCAGCGCCAAACCTGTCAGACAAATTCGCTAGCGTCATCGGCAAGCACGGAAGCACCTACCCCAAGATGCCTTGGGAACCCAAAGAAGCCTTCAGGGCAGTAGCTGACTACTACGGCAGCCACTAATCTCTTGCCCAGCTCTTTCTGCTTGTGGTTTGTTCCACAATCAGCCTGCAACGTTTCTCATTTGCTGATGACAGAAAGCAATTGCCCTCAAAGTTTTTGAGTTGATGACGAGTAGGGGGCTGTTGCCTTCTTCTTATAATAGAAAAACACTGAACTTAGGTTGGTTACATGTTGAGGATTTTGACGGCTTTTTGGGCAGCACGTTTGTAGCTTTTTTTGGTTATCATGCCTTTTTGGATGCCGTTTAGCAGTTGCAGTATCATGCCTTGCTTTACGTGCTCCACCATTTGTTCTTCGCTGATGCCGGGCAGGTGCATGCAGTTGCCGATTTTGACGTTGTAGGCGTCGATGCCGTATTTTTTGGCGATATGGTAAAGTTTGCTGCCGATAATCGGGTTAGTTATAGACCAGGAAATGTACTCTATGAGGTTGTCTCGCAGACAAAGTTTGGCGAAGTCTAAAGTGTTGTTGACTTCTTGAAGGGTTTCGTACTCAAGTTTGCCATTGGACTCCCAAGCGTTATAGAGCATCAAAAACCCATAGACCTTTATGCGGTATTTTTTGAGCAACTCCAGTGTGTGGACATTGTCGGCTTGGGTGGCGTTTTTGCCAATGCCCTTAAGCACGCGGTCGTTGGCGGACTCCAAGCCAATGTGAACCAGCCAAACGTGGATGTCACTAAACCGTTTTGCTAACTCATCGGTTAATTTGTCGGCGCGCAGGTTGCATTGGAAAGTTATGCCCTTGAGGTTTAGCTTGGCTATTTCGTCACAGACCTGCAGGCACCATTTTATGTCCACGTTAAATGTGTCGGAGCGCAAGTAGATTTCGCGGATGCCTCTGCCATAGAGGTATTGGACTTCGTCTGCGATGCTTTTGGGGGAACGCTGCCGAATCCATGGTTTTTCCAGTTTCCACACGGGGTTTGAGCAGTAAGTGCAGTAGTTGGGGCAGCCGCGGATAGGCAGCATGTATGCCATGCGTTTCTTTTTGCTGACGGCAACATCATAATTGTTAAAATCTACCATGTTCCATGCGGGGAAAAAGTCGATGTCTTTGAGGAGCGGACGGACACCGTTGTTTTTCTGCTTGTTAACGGTTCCAACAACGTCCGTGACGGGTTCGCGGTTTTGCACTTTTTTGAGAAGCTCGGTTGTGGTTTCTTCGCCTTCGCCTACAATGCAGACTTCAACAGCGGTGTTATTTAGCACATCGTGTGGATCTATTGTGGGGTGGGCGCCGCCAGCAACCATAAGCATGTCCAAGCCCAACGCTTTGACTTTGCTGATGGTCTCAAACGAGAGTTCCCGACGTGGCGTAGTAAACGATATGGCGTAGACATCAGGCTTAATCGCCTTCACTTTCGCTAAGTGCTCATCCATAGACAGGAACGGCTCAAGGTAAGTAAATTCCACGTTGGGCAAACGGGGCTTAGCGTATCCGATTATGTACAGGATACCCAGATTCGGCGACTCAGTTACGGCTTCTCCTTTGGCTTCTGGACCAAAAGGCGGGTCAGCAAAAACAACTTTAAGCTTCTTTTCTTTGGGAGCCATATTTGGTTTCACCGAACTGTATTCCATTACTGACTTTCCATGCAGCCGTATATATTTTGCTACCTCACCCCGCCAGAACATCCCCGCGGACACTTTGCTGCAGCAGGGCTTGTGGGGAAACTTCTTTAAGCGGCACAAGAAAAAAATACGCAACACACGCGTGGAGACAGCTGAGTTGGCAACTTTCCTTGTAGTTCACCCGTATCTTGATATTTACGGCGGCGGCGAACGAGTCTGCCACTACGTAATCAAAACCTTGGTTGCGCATGGACAAAAAGTGGAGCTGTTAACGTTTGATTTTGACGCCGCCAAATACCGCGACATCGTGGGCGAAGACTTCCCCAGCGAGGTTGCTGTTCACTCATTGGGTAAACGCACCAAGGAAGCGCCGCCGTTTACCATTTACAAGCGGCATCGAAACTTTGTGCGGCTTCTCAAAAGATACCGAAACCAACTCAACTACGACTACCTCTTTTCCACCCAGTCCTCGAGTCCCTTTGAACCAACCTTTCTTAACAAAGCCAAAAAAAACATCGCCTACGTGCATTTCCCAGAAATCCACTACGACTACGCCCGCAGCCGCATAAAACGTCGCTTCTATCTGTGGCTGTTTAAACGTTGGGTGGAGCAGGGCATTGACAGGTTGGATTTGGTTTTCTGCAACAGCAACTACACCAAAGACGCCATCGAACGCTACTGGAAAAGCCACGGCGTAAAAACCCCGTGGGTTGTTTATCCGCCTGTGAATTTAGAAAAGTTCTGGTGCGACACGCCCCTTAGTAAACGCCGCAAACGCGTCATATACGTTGCCCGCTTTATTCCCATTAAACGCCACGAAATCCTCAAACGCCTTGCCGCGGAACTGTCGCAGTACGAGTTTGTCAGTGTTGGCGGCTTAATTGAGACAGAGAACCCCTGGTTTGACCACTTCAAGCAAAACCTCCCAGCCAACTATACACTCAAAACCAACCTGCCTGGACCAGAGCTTTTGAATCTGCTTTGGGATAGCCGTGTCTATGTGCATCTGATGGAGGGTGAACATTTCGGCATTGCCCCTGTAGAGGGGTTGGCAAGTGGCTGCGTTACGGTAGTGCATAACAGCGGCGGCATGAAAGAGTTCATTTCCTCTGAGTTTCGTTGGGAGGATTTTGAGGATTTGAAAGCAAAAATCGTCCAGAACATGGAAATGCTAGATGCCGAGTGGGATAAGGCGCGGAGCCAGTTATGGAGCAAAATCTCGGTTTTGACGCCTGAAAACTTCCAAGAGGAGATTTGGCGGCAAATCCAAAACCTCACTGGTGCTTAATCACACACCGCGGGCTACAGAGGGTTTATAACTAAAAGAATTTCACTTATTGACAACTGAAGACGAAATGATTAAGCTGCGAATTGATGTCGATTATCCTTATCCGTCGCGGGCAAAAAGTTTTCTTTGCGTAGCATTAAAAATCAAAAAAAAGCTATCCAAAAACTACCTCCGAAACGCCCGTGTCATCGCAACAATGATTAACGAATCAAAAAAAGACATCAAAGCCTACTGGTTTTTCACCCCATACACAATCCCAGATAAAGAATTGCTGGATTTGCTCAACCCCGAAAAACACGAAGTTGCCTTGCATGTGGCAACTAACCCAAACAAAGAGTGGAAAACTCTCCAACAAAAAACTCAACGGACAATACAGTACTTTACCATTCATGGCACATCCCATCCGCTTGCCAGGCTGATTTGGGGTCGCAAACTTAGCCAAAGCCGAGCTGAAATTCCAAGCGATTTTCCTTTAAAATCATTCCACGAATTTGAATCAGTCAGTTTGGATACTATATGCGGACAATTTGGCATTGAAGAAACTGAAAAGGGAACTGTGGGCTGGATTGAAAAAGGAATAGTTGTTTCGATGCATCCTGAATGGCTTTTCCAAGATAACAAAAAAACCCAAAAAGGTGCATATTATGAAGCGCTGAAAATAATGCTGGAAGTAGACGCGGAACTTGAAACCGTAAGCATAAACGAAAGACTATGCATGAAGGTTGCCCGCGACTTCCGTGAATACCTGAAAGACGTCAACCCCTCGGATGGCTTAAATTTGAAGCTAACCGCCAGAGGAGCAGATATTTTCACTTTTATTGAACGGAAATGGTGCTGCCCTATAGATAAGCCAAATAGCATGTGGGCAAAAACAGACGACAATATCGGTTTACTTGAAATTAAAGATTACCAAACATGGTGGAACACCATAAGTAAAAAAACCCGTAATATGGTTCGAAAAGCTGAAAAAGAAGGCGTGAAAGTCTTAGTTACTGAGCGAAATGACAAGTTTGCAGAGGGCATTTGGAAAATCTACAATGAAACGCCGATTCGACAGGGACGCGCTTTTCCTCACTTCGGAGAAACACTTGAAACAGTAAAGGGCAATATGTACATGGAAAAAGACGCAACTTTTATCGGCGCCTACCTCAAAGATGAATTGATGGGTTTTATTCAGATACTTCATGGAAACAGAATTGCAATTCTTTCAAACATTTTATCAATGCAGCAGCACTGGGACAAGTCTGTGAATAACGCGTTGCTAGCCAAATCTGTTGAAAGTTGCGCAGAGAAAGGAGAGCGGTGGTTAATGTATGGGCGAATAGGTAATCACCCATCACTTGACAAGTTTAAGGAAAACAACGGCTTTACCAAATTTCCCCTAACCCGATATTACATACCTCTCACTTGGAAAGGTAAACTCGCAATAAAACTAGGAATGCAGAGAGAACTCAAAGATTCGCTTCCAGATGCCATAAAAAATACTCTTATTCCAGCGGTTAATTGGGTCAGCCGAACAAAAATAAAATTAAAAAGAACTAAAACGCGGGTTTAGGATTTCTATTCTCGGATTTTTTTTAAATCCACTATTGGAGAATAGGCAAGGTGAAACCTTCTTTTCAAAAGTAGTTTAAACCCAATAACAGTCGAGTAAAATGTGCTTTTTAGACCGGCAATCTGGTGCAATTCCCGGTTGAGACAAATTCTTTGTATGTCTCCTTGGGTTTTAAAAATCAGCCACGCAACCCTATGCATTATTGAAAGTCGAGGTTCTAGCCCTTTGAGCCTGTAAAAGAACAACTTTTCCTCTGTGTACAGAAGTGTTTCACGTTTAGTTTCTTTGAAACTACGTGAGAGAGTCTGTCCATGTTCAATATGATAAATGCGTAATTTTGAGTTAAAGACCTGATTAAACCCTTTTTTCCACAGATGCCAACCTAAATACTGTTCATTAGTTAAACCTAGAATGCAAGAAGTTGGAAATCTAAACCCATCTATTGCCGCCGATAAAACAGACATGTTTGCGCCTCGTACTAACAAAGACTTTGTAATTTGACGACTGGCCGCATTCACTATTGTAGCATTTATGGATGCCACACCCGCTTTTGAGATGTAAACGAAAAAGTTTTCTTGCCCTTCTAGAGGTTTATTCCAAACTTTCATACCAACCCGCGAAATGTAGTTTATTCTACCGATTTTGGGAAATATTTGTGATTGCCTGGTTCTGAATTCACTAAACTCATTGCGGTCTGATGGTGCCTCCAAAACGTCTCCTGAGACACCCCCAACATTAGGAATCCCATAAGAGTCTACATGTCCCTGCACAAGTTCAGGAAAAGGTATTGCGTCATCGTCTAAGAAGAGTATGATTTGTCCTGTGACATGCTCCAGGCCGAGGTTGAGGGCATCTAAAAACCCGCCATGCCTCTGCTTAATAAGCTTCAAAATTAGTCTATCAGAATATCTAGTGACAACTTCATCAGTTCCATCTCCACTTGGCTTTACAACCACTAAAACTTCAAAATTCTTGTAGGATTGATTAGCCAAACCATCCAAAACGTAGCCTAGTAAATGTGCCCGTTTGTAGGTGGGTACCACTATGGATACGAGGGGATTGCGCAAATCTCTTTATTCCATTAAATGCTGTTAGCTCTTGCATAGTTAGTTTCCTTTTCTTTTTTAACATTTAGGAACCGACCATCAAATGGAAAGAAATCGCCGCATAGGAAATCTTGATTAATCAAAAAACAATAGTCGTCTGTAAGATGACAGTGAATGGTCAAGTTCCTTATAATTCACCCTAACCTTGACATTTATGGGGGCGGAGAAAGAGTGTGCCACCACATAATAAAAGCCCTCTTGGCTCATAAGCAGCAAGTCGAACTGTTAGCTTTTGATTTCGATGAAGATAAATACAGCCAGATTATTGGAGAAAAACTTCCCAGCAACCTGAACATCCACATGCTAGGTAAACGTGAGATCGTTGAAGCTGATCCGCCTTTATCGGTTTATAAAAGACGTAGAAAAATAATAAAGCTATTAACGAAATACAAAGCATCTTCGGATTATGACTACACGTTTAGTACTCAAACACTTTCAGCATTTGAAACCACACTGTTTGATAAGGCAAAAAAAAATATTGCGTACGTTCATTTCCCAGAGATACCATACGATTACGAACACTCCACGAAGAGTAAGCAAATGTACATGTGGCTCTACAAGCAACTGCTTGAGAGACACGTTCACGAATTAAATTTGATATTCTGCAACAGTAACTACACTAAAATAATGACTCAAAAATATTGGAGCAAATACAGGATAGGTGAACCAGTTGTTGCTTATCCGCCTGTGGAGCCACCTTTCTGGTCAGATAAGCCGCTGAATAAAAGAGCAAAACGCGTATTATATGTAGGCAGGTTCGTCCCATCCAAAAGGCACCAGCTAATGAAAAAACTTGCTGCAAACTTCCCCGAGTTTGAGTTTGTTAGTGCAGGCTTGCTAAGAGACAGCGAAGAGGCATGGTTTAGCGACTTCACAAAAGATTTACCCCAAAACTATAGGGTTAAACCCAACTTGCTTGAAAGGGACCTGATTGATCTGTTCCAAGACTCCCAAATCTACTGCCACCTAATGGAAGGCGAACACTTTGGCATAGCCCCAATGGAAGCGCTAGCAAGCGGCTGCTTAACATTTGTTCATGACAGCGGCGGCGCTGGAGAGTTTGTAACTTCAGAATTTAGGTGGAGTACCTTTGAAGACCTCAAAACAAAAATCACCAACGCTATCGATTCGGCAAGTCCTAATACGCTTTGGGCAGAGCAAAAAGAGCAAATTAGAAAAAAAATATCTGTCTTGAAACCTGAAAGTTTTGAAGAACAAATATGGACTACAGTCGAAACTTTGCTTTAGACAAGGGTTTAGCTTAGATTAGTCTGCGCGAACATCGGGCAATATGCTAGTGGTGTGCTGGTTTCAGAGTAAAAGTTGCTCTAGAATACTGTTTAGTTCCTGCTTGTTTTTTATGCCTCGGAAAATGGCTTTGCCGCTGGAGTAGAGCCGAAAAGATTGGTTGTGGAAAGTTAACTCAAAAATTATCCCTGCAATCTTGTTTTTCAACGTGGCTTTTTTTAGGATGTTGGCGATTGCTTCATCTTTCTTTTCATACCTAAAAAATACAATAATATCGCTTTCCGCGCCGCAGGTGCCCTCGATTCGCGCCACAAAATCTTCAAGCGATGTCATTTAGAGTTGCTCCAACTCTTTTAATACTTCAATAAAACGGTCAACTTCCTCGTTAGTGTTGTAGATGTAAAAGCTTGCTCTAGCAGAAGATTCAAGTTTTAGGATTTCCTGATGCAGCGGCTGTGCACAGTGGTAACCACTGCGCATCATAATACCAAAGTTGTCACAAAAAAGCGCCACATCATGAGAAGACAAACCTTTAACGCTAAACGGTATAATGCCGCATTTCTTGGAAAGATCTGTTGCGCCGTGGACAGTGATATGGCTGCATTGGCTGAGTTTTTCCATGGCGTATTTGGTTATGTCTTTCTCATGGCTCAAAACGCTGTCCATGCCCAGCCTTTCAAGATACTGCACAGCAGCCCCTAGCCCGACAGCACCCGCGATGTTTGGGGTGCCCGCCTCGAACTTCCATGGTAACTCATTCCAAGAAATATCACAGTGTCCGCCGCCTTTGTTGAACTCGACTTCCTTTATCATTTCGCCTCCGCCCATAAACGGCGGCACAGATTCCAATACATCTTTTTTGCCGTAGAATACGCCGATGCCTGTTGGACCCAGCATTTTGTGCCCCGAGAAAGCAAGAAAATCTGCATCTAAATCCTGCACATCCACTGGCATGTGGGGCACCGATTGGGCACCGTCAACCAACATAAGTGCACCGTGGTCGTGAACGGCTTTTGCGATGCGTTTTACGTCGCTGATTACGCCTGTGACGTTTGAGACTTGGCTTAGGCAGGCGATCTTGGTTTTACTGCAGAGTTGACTTTCAAAATCGTCGTAGTCTAAGGTTCCGTCGGGGTGAACATTGGCGTATTTTATTTTAAAGCCTTTAATTTTGGAGGTGAGTTCCCATGGCACGATGTTACTATGGTGCTCCATCAATGAAACCAGCACCTCATCGCCCTCGCCAAGGTTCTTAAGCCCCCATGAGTAAGCAAGCAGGTTGATGGCTTCCGTCGTGTTTCTAACAAAAACGTTTTCACTGCTGGTTTTTGCGTTTACGAATTTGGCGATTTCATCGCGTGATTTTTCGTAGAGGTCAGTTGCCTCCATTGAGAGAGTG
>JBJKPJ010000159.1:0-5280 GCA_046706605.1 Bathyarchaeia archaeon
CGACATGACACAAGGCGTATTGATGATTGACCGCGACAGCGAACGTCTCGGGCAAATGGGCTACTTTGACGAACGCGACCCCGCAGTAAAACGCATAATCGCCCACCTAATCAAAGCCGCGCACGAAAACGGCTGCACCGTCAGCATATGCGGCGAAGGACCAAGCAACCTACCTGACTTCGCAGAGTTCCTTGTACGTGCAGGCATCGACAGCATATCCGTAAACAACGACGCCGTAGTCCAAACCCGCAAACACGTCGCAAGCGTTGAGCAAAAAATCATCCTCGAACGCCTCGCCGAGCAAGCAGCACTGGCACGCGGACAACCCCTCAAAAAACCGGTCCAAGACTGGGAATGGCCGCACTAAGCCCTCGACTTAGCCTTTTATTTTTCTTTGTTCCAATTATGCTGTGACGGGTAAATATGCAAGGCTTTGATTTTGAAGAAGAACGCATAAAAACCGAAATCAACAGACTGGGTGCTAAACGAGTTCTGCTTCAAATGCCCCAAGGCTTAAAACCTCACGCGACCCAAATCGCCCAAACCATCCAGGCAACAGGTGCCCTACCCATCGTATCCATTGACCCCTGCTATGGCGCTTGCGATTTGGCTGTCTGTGACGCTGAAACGTTGGGGGCGGATTTGATTATACATTTTGGGCACTCCAAAATGATGAGCCACAAGGCTGTGCCTGTTCTATATGTTGAAGTTCAATCAAACTTGCCCTTTGACGGCGCCGTCTTGCAAGCTCTTGTCCTTTTGAGCGGCTACACAAAGATTGGGTTAGCCACTTCCGTGCAGCACATCCAAGCGCTGGACAAAGCCAAGGCGTTGTTGGAGAAGGCTGAGAAAACCGTGTTTGTCGGCGATGCGGGGCAGGTTGCGTATGCAGGACAGGTAACGGGCTGCAACTACAGCAACGTAACAACGGTCCAGAGCGAGGTAGAGGCGTTTGTTTTTGTGGGCGGCGGCTTATTCCACCCCCTCGGCATTGCTTTGAGCACACGTAAACCCACAATAATCGCTGACCCCTACGACAACCGAGCGTTCTTGGTTAATGAGGAAGCACAAAAAATCCTGCGGCAACGTTTCGCCAGCATACAGGAAGCCAAAGGCGCTCAAGTTATCGGGGTGCTGGTGGGTTTGAAGCCTGGACAAGGGCACATCGATGCTGCCATTAAAGTCAAAGCCCAAGCCGAGAAAAACGGCAAAGTCGCCTTTGTGCTGGCCGGCAGAGAAATCACACCTGAAACGATACTGGAGTTTCCCACAATTGATGCCTACGTGAACACGGCGTGTCCGCGGATTTCTTTTGATGCATCGGGAAAGTTTTCTAAGCCTGTTTTGACTGTTAAGGAGTTTAGGGTAGTTTGCGGCGAGGTTTCATGGGAGAATTTAGTCAGCGGCGGCTTATTCGAAAACTAGAATTAGAGCGGTTCTTGGCAGGGCTGGCTCCTCAGCCTAATCCCCAAGTTAGACTGGAACAGTACACAGTTTCTGAGCAGCTTGCCGCCAACATTCTTTACCTCGCCACCTACACAAACAGCGACATAATCGGCAAGTCGGTGCTGGATTTGGGCTGTGGCACTGGCAGATTGGGTTTAGGCGCGGCTTTTCTGGGTGCAGATGAGGTTGTGGGCATTGACGTTGACCGAGTCGCGATCAAGACTGCCTGTGAAAACGCGGAGACGTCTGGGTTGAGGATTGAATTAATTAATGGAGATGTCTGTGCAATTGTTGGATGCTTCGATACTGTTTTGCAGAATCCACCGTTTGGGGTACAAACCCGCGAAGCCGACCGCGCTTTTTTGGTGAAGTCCCTCGAAGTCGGCCAAACCATCTATTCATTGCATAACCACCCCGCGATAGATGAGAGGCTAATTAAACTGCTCAAATCCAGCCAGGGCTTTGTACAGGTGCAGCCTTCACCGTTTCTGGAACGTTTCATAACCAAAAATGGCGGAACAATAGTAGCAGTCTACGCCTTGCTTATGACTATCCCCAAAATGTTTGAGTTCCACCGCAAGCTAAAACATGATTTCGTAATCGACCTATACATAATACAAAAATGCTGAGGGGAAATAAGGGCGACATCTTCCTTTTAATTACTGCAAAAACCAAAACAGAAACCTAACAACCTAATTTTGGTTATTTATCAAAAGGTTTATTGCGAGGAATGGAAACTAAGCATATGCATTTATCAAAATCTACCTTATATTTACAGATAAAGGGAAACTTGATATGACATTAAAGCCTCAAGAACAAAAAAGTGGTCATCTAGTATTGCCCGGTGAACGGTTAGGCGTTATAGAGGAATTTATCCCTGACAGCGGTACCTACGTTAAAGACGGCGTTATCTTCTCAAAAATCATAGGGCGCTCCCTTGTAGACCTTCAAAACAGGCGCGTCTCCGTCTACCCAGTAGATAAAATGGCTATGTTTCCCAAGGTCTCCACAGTTGTAATTGGGCAAATTGGCAACGCACAATCCGACAACGTTCTGGTAAAGATTTTCCGCATCGGCAAAAAACGCCTCAGCGGCAACTTTGGCGGCATCCTGCACGTTTCCGATGTCTCCGACCGATACGTTGACTCCATGAGTGATGTCTGTAAACCCGGCGACATCATCCGCGCTAAAGTTATCAGTGAAAAAAACCAAATCTTCCACTTATCTACCAACGACAAGGGTTTGGGCGTGTTGTATGCGTTTTGTACGCGGGACGGCACGTTGCTTGAGCAGCAGCAACGTTACGACCTAAGATGCCCAAAATGTGGCAATGTGGAAACCCGCAAGTTGTCTCCAGATTACGGTAAAGAGGTACTATAAAGAGGGAAAAAGCGTGAACGTTAAGGTTCTGAAAAAATCTGAAAACGAGCTCAAGATAGAAATCGAAGGCTCCAGCCATGGGCTTTGTAACCTGCTGGCTAAAAGGCTGTTGGCAGACAAGAAGGTGGAGTTTGCTGGCTACGATGTGCCGCATCCGTTGGCTTCCAGCCCTATAATCTATATCCGCATGAAGGGCACCAACAAACCTGAGGAAGCCTTGCTTGAGGCAGCTAAGAAGGTTCGGCAAGAAAACGATGCGTTTGGCAAAGAGCTTGAACGTGTCCTCGAAGCCTAACTGTCCATTTTTAAATAGGTTTTCTATTTTTTGTAAAATTTTAATTAAAGCTCAACTATAGTTAGGTTTAGGGAAAATCTTGAGCCACCCCAAACCTTTCCGAGTGATAAAACCTGAAATCCGAGTTCTCGGCGTTGACGATGGAAAATTCGTTCCCCACACAGAGGGCACCGCGATTGTGGTTGGGGTGATTTTCCGCGGCGGCTTATCCATTGAAGGTATTATGCACACCTACGTCGCTATCGATGGGTTAGATGCAACCGAAAAATTAACCCGAATGATAAACAACTCACCTCACTGTAGGCAACTGCGGCTTATAATGTTAAACGGAATAACGCTTGCGGGGTTCAATTTGGTTGATATTCATAAATTAAACAAACAAACAAAGCTTCCCGTGGTTGCAGTTAGCCATGAAAAACCCGATTTAAATGGCATATATTCAGCTCTAAAAAACCTGCCAAACACCGAGGAACGCTGGCGTCTTGTTTTAGACGCTGGCGAAATTCATGAAATCTTCAATCATGGCACCAAAATCTATGTTGAAGTAGCAGGGGTCAGTTTGGAGGATGCAAAAAAGATTGTTGTGTTAACTTCCACTCGGAGCTGTTTGCCTGAGCCTGTGCGTGTCGCTCATCTCATCGCTTCAGGTATTAGTTCTGTTGCTCCGTGAAATTAGAAAAAGTTTAAAAGGTGCCATGATTTTTGAATCCCAAAAAGTGTGGAGAATTGACAATGGAATTCTGCCCAAAATGTGGTTCACGTCTTGAACCTAAAAAGTCCAAATCTGGTAAAGATTCAACTTTGGTTCTTGCCTGCGCAAAATGCGGCTATAAAAAACCCGACGTAGATAAGACAGCTGAAGCTAAGGTGACGCCCAAAGTTATTCAGCATAACCCCCAGCAATTTGTAGCCGTAATCGGTAAAGAAGAGCAGAAACTAAGCACTCTCCCTACCGTAAGAATGGAGTGTCCACGGTGCGGTAATAACACTGCGTACATTTGGCAGGTGCAAACGCGTGGGGCAGACGAGTCGTCAACTCAGTTTTTGCGTTGCACCAAATGCAACTATACCTACCGAGAGTACAGCTAACTCAGCCTGCTTTTTTCCTGCAGGGTTCTCCAAACTTGTTTGGAGCACATTGTTTTTTAAATGCCTAAAACATGCTTAAAGATGCGTGTACTGCTTGACCAATCGACACCCTTCGCAAAAAAACAATCATCTAAACATGCTGCTTAAACTTTTGCCGCTTGTAGCTTTTGCGGTGCCGTTGGCACTTCTTTATTTCCTGAACCCCTATGACCCTTACTTGCAGCTCACGGCGCAGGATTCTTTTCAGTTGATGTGGAAAGGCAGAACCTTTCTTTTATTTTTTATATGGCTGGTGGCACTTGAATACATTCTTGGCTGGGAAAACATTAAATTAACCCTAAACCGCAAAAACTTACCAAAAACCGCTGGTTTCTCGGCGACGCTGCTGCTTCCCACATTGTATGTTTTGTTTGAGAACTATTTTGGGCTAAACGCGTCTCTTGCAAACTGGGCAACCCAAAGCAGAATTACCTTTGCCGACTCCATGCCGCTCTCAATCGAATACCTCGTTTTTTCGGGTCTGTTCTGTCTGACTATCTGGTTGGGTTTCGGCAAAAAAGGGTTGAACGGTTTTGCCTTGCCTGCCCTGTTTGTGGCGCTGGTTGGTGTTCTCTACACCATTGACAACGTTTTTCCCTACGGAGCGTTTACGCCGTTTCAGCTGTTGGTTCCCACAACCGCCTCTCTTGCCGCGGGTGTTTTGGGTTTGATGGGGTATTCGGTTGTTTCGGGAACAGACCTTGTAAACTCCATGCCGACCTTGACGGTCACTGGACCTTTGGGTACAGCCAAATTTGCCATTGCGTGGCCATGTGCAGGAATTGAAAGCCTGCTGATTTTCACCGCTGTGGCGCTGTTGTTTTTGAAGCGGATGAACATTTCTTGGAAGGCGAAAATGGGCTACTTTGCTTTCGGCGCAGCAATAACCTACTTCATAAATGTGCTTCGCATCGCCGCCATCTTTACCATTGGCATGCAGTACGGAGTAAACTCAAACCAAGTGCAGACTTTCCACTTCTATTATGGTCCCCTCTACGCGATGGCATGGATAGTCGCTTATCCTATCCTTA
>JBJKPJ010000160.1:0-4237 GCA_046706605.1 Bathyarchaeia archaeon
ACATCCATCTATCCGACATCATGATTAAAGGCATCATGCACCTCCAAGACAAGCTGGATCAAACTTATGGCAGAAACCGCCAGAAAACCAGTATCGGCATCTACAACTTTGACCTTATCAAGCCGCCAATCCAGTACACCGCTACCAAGCCGTCTGAGACATCGTTTGTTCCGCTGGGTTTTACTGAGAAAATGACGCTGGACGAAATTCTTGAGCGACACCCCAAAGGCGTCGAGCACGGCTACATCGTAAAAAAACACCCCGTTTACCCTATGCTGTTTGACTCGAAAGGCAAAGTGCTGTCTTTTCCGCCCATCATTAACTCGGTTGATTTGGGCAAAATCACCGAGGAATCCCGCAATCTGCTTGTCGAAGTCACAGGCACCTCGCCAAACGCGGTGCTAAACACCCTAAACCTTGTCACAATGGCGTTAATTGACCACCAAGCCAAAGCCTACAGTGCCACAATTCACTACCCCCAAAACAGCCTCTACCCACAACAAACCCTTCAAACCCCCGACTTTGCCCCTAAACCCTTCCAGCTATCAGTGGAGTACACCAACCGCCTGCTGGGATTGCAGCTTTCTGCCAAAAAAATTAGCGAATTGTTGCTGGTTGCAGGGCTTGGCGTCGGCGAAATTTCCGAGGAGGATTTGACAGTGTTGGTTCCCAGCTACCGCGTGGACGTCATGCACCAGGTCGACATAATTGAAGACGTCGCGGTTTCCTATGGCTACAACAATATTGAGCCGCTCTGGCGTGAACTGCCCACAACAGGCGCAGCAAAACCCGACCAACGCTTAATCACGATTGCCCGCGAGTTGATGGCTGGGTTAGGCTACCAAGAAGTCCTCAACTACACGCTAACAAACCAAGAGAATCTCTACAGCAAAATGAACGCGGAACGCAGCGAAACCGTGGAGTTATCTAACCCCAAAGTTGCCACAATGACCTGCCTACGCAACTGGCTCATGCCCAGCATCATGGAGTTTTTGAGCATCAACCAGTCCGTGGAGTTCCCGCAGAAAATCTTTGAACTCGGCAAAATCACCCTACCTGACAGTGCCGCCGAAACCTGCACAAGCGACCAAGACTGGTTAGCCGCCGCAACCACCCACGTAAACGCGAACTTTAGCGAAATCAAATCCGCCTTAGACTCGTTTATGGTTAACTTCGGCGTTGAGTGGCAAATCAAAGACGCCGCGCACCCTAGCTTCATTGAAGGCAGAGTGGGCAGAGTAATTGTTGACGGCGACGAGGTTGGGGTGGTGGGAGAAATCAACCCGCAGGTGCTGGAGAACTGGAAGCTGGAGAACCCCGTGGCTACTTTTGAGGTTAACTTCCAGAAAATTCTCGCAACCAAAATTTCCCATTTTTAAAACCACGAGAGCGTTCCGTTTTTCCGTGCAGTTCTCAGACACCACGAATAGGCAAGGTAGCCAACTGGCAGGATTATGGCGCACATAGCTCCCAGAATAGATAGGTCGGGTAAAATTGCTGTTATTGATTGCCCAACCAGCATGGGGCGGATGCAGGTGAAGAAGTAGTATTGTGGTACAAAGAAGCTGATGATTTGCATAGGGAGCGGCATGACGGTGATGGGGAACAGGACGTTGCCGAAGAGGTTGGTGGCTATGGTGATTATGGTGGTGACGGGGTCGCCTTGTTTAGTTACAATCAGCACTCCCGCGCCTATCATGCTAAACCCAATGAAGGTTCCAATGCCCAGCCCCACAACAATTATGGTTCCCACAATGTTTACGCTGAGGATAACGCCAAAGGCAAAGACGCCGACAGCCAAATAGATAAAGATGACAAGGGTGCTCCAGATAAAACCCCAAAGCGAGCTACCCACAATGAATGTCACAAGTCCAGTTGGCGAAACTAAGACTTCTTCGAGGCTCCATGGGTTGATGGTTTTTTGGACAAGGGTGAGGCTCTGGGACAGGTACGTGTTAAATGCTAACCCGATAAGTAGATAAGTGACAAAGGGCATGCCCAGAGTGTCCCCACTTGTCAGGGAGGCGTTTGCGCCCAAAAAAGCGTACGACAACGCCCCAAACAGTGCGCTGATGAGGCTGAGGATGATGTTAGTTTTGTAGGTGGAAAACGAGATTATGTCTCGTTTCATGAAATAGTAGATTTTGTCCAGTTCCTGCATCAGCGTCACTGGCTTGTACCCCCCGTTAACTCGATAAATGCGTCTTCCAGGGTCGGTTCCTCCTGTCGGAAGGCTACGAGTTTGATGTTTTGGCGGAAAAACCAATCTAAAACCGCAGGCAACGTATCCACAGCCTCCATGCGGAGCCGTAGCCGCATTTGCCCAACCGCGCCCTCCTGAACTTCTGCTGCGACGCTGGAAACACCTGCTAAACCCCGTAGCACCTCAATTTGCTCCTGCGACATGCCTTTGACGGTGATGTCGGCGACCTCGCCGTTTTTGACCATCCCCTTAAGCGCTTCAGGGGTGTCCAGTGCGGTGATTTTGCCCCTGTTCATGATAGCGACGCGGTCACACATCTGCGCAACCTCCTCAATGTAGTGAGTGGTGTACAGAACGGTTTTGCCATGCTTTTTGCCTAAGTCATTTTTTATGAAGTCACGAATCGCCCGCGAAGAAGTGACATCCAACCCTGTGGTGGGTTCATCCAGCAGCAGAATAGGCGGGTCAGCCAAAAGTGCCCTTGCCAACGCCAACTTGCGTTTCATGCCGCCCGAATACTTCTGGAACGGCACAAAGGCTTTTTCCGTTAAGCCCACCAGCTCCATAACCTCCATAATCCGCTTCTGCCTGCCACTGCGGGGCACGTTGTTTATGGCTGCAAAAAACTCCAAATTGCTATAGCCCGTGAGCCGCCAGAAAAAACCGCGTTCCCCCACGCTAAACAATGTGCCGATGGACTGTTTGACCTTCATTTGTTGGCGGGCTACGTCAAAGCCGTTGACGGTTGCAATGCCCTTATCAGGAGGCAAAAGGGTGCAGAGGATTTTAACCAGCGTGGTTTTGCCTGCTCCGTTTGGACCCAAAAGCCCAAAAAGTTCGCCGCGTTTGATGTCTAAGTTAAGGTTGTCGATGGCGTTGACGCAGGAGGTTTTGCGCTGAAAAGGGCTGCTGCCAGGCAGTTTAACGGTGTATGTTTTGGTTAGGTTTCGGATTTGGATGGCGTACTTGTCTGGCAACGTTATTCCCCTCAGTGTCTGGGTGGAGTGAAAATTTTTGGACAGCACTTTTAGCTCAACCCAGCAATTAAGCATTTCTCCACCACCCTCCACTGCATTTCTACTGGTTTTCAACACATTAATGGGCTGTTTCCGCCACTACTAAAAGATCAAGCAGGTAGATTCGCAGAGTTAAAATCGGCAAAACCACAATAAGTCCAAACAAGGCAGCCGTCAGTGCCATTGTTCGCAGTGCTTTTGGGATGTCGTCTGGTGAGATGGTGCCATGGTCGTCGCCAAGTTTGTAGTGTCCCTGTTTTTCGAGTTGGATGTTTAGGGCTCCTGCCATGGCGCTGATGGTGAAGCCTGCGTTGGGACTGGCGGTTTTGTGCTTATCACGTTGCAGAATACGATAGGATTCGCGGTAGTTTTGGCGGAGTAGGTAGGCGGCGGCAACCATCAAGTACGCGGTTGCTCGTGCAGGGATGTAGTTGGTGATGGTGTCTAGTTTGGCGCTAAACCAGCCGATGTTTTTGTATTGCTCGTTTTTGTAGCCCACCATCGAATCAAGTGTGTTTATGACGCGGTAGGCAAAGGCGCCTGGCACGCCAAAGAGGGCAAAAAAGAAGAAGGGGGCGGTTATGCCGTCGGTGGTGGATTCGGCGATGGATTCGACGGCGGCGCTGATGATTTGGCGTTGGTCAAGAGTGTTGGGGTCGCGGCGAACAATGTAGGGGAGCCATTGGCGGGCTTCAGCCATGTTACCTTCTTTTAGGGCTTTGGCGATGGGTTTAGTGTATTGTCCCATGCCGCTTATGGAAAACGTGGCTTTGAACAGGATAGCGCCGAAGATGACATAGAAGAATTCGCCGTAGGGTCGCGTTCGCAGAAACAAAAGAAACGCGTAAACGGGTAGAGCAACCACCAGCATTATGATTAGCGCCATCAAGACACCGTTGGTTTTCTCGATTTTTGGGTCGGGGTGTTTGGCTTTGCGCCTAAACCAGCTGATAAGTTTGCCGATTGCGATTGTAGGGTGAATTCGGTCGGGGTACTCGCCAAACACAACGTCAATGGT
>JBJKPJ010000161.1:0-3751 GCA_046706605.1 Bathyarchaeia archaeon
TAGCGATAATCACCACCGCAATAATGCTACTAACGCTGATAGCTACAGTCTTAAGAAAACGCCAATAACCATTCAGTAGTTTAATCTTTGCGATTGGAGTTTCTTTGGTTGTTGTACTTGAAGTGATTGCTATTATTTTGAAGATTTATAGAAGGCATCGAAATACGCTAACAAGTCAAAAAATATTGACTTAGCCCAGTAAAGGAACCCTTACGAATAGGCTTTTATCGGCTTTGTTTTCTTTATGGATATTATGAGTGTAGTTAACAAAGGTTTAGCGTTAGTTCTCATGCTCGCGGTATTTTTAAGCGCTGTTTGTCTGCAGCCAGTCCAAGCAGTTGAGGTAATCAAGTCAATTCCTTTAAACGCAAGTCCACCTCTCGCTTATGATTCCTACAAAGGCGTGGTTTGGCTGACCACTCGGTATTCATACATAAACGATTTTGGAATGCATGTTTCCAACCCAACATATACGATATCTGCAATATCAGACAGCAACTACAAAACCCTTGCAAATATTAGTCTTGGCTACAGTCCAGGTCCCATAGCCTATGATTCTGCACTTCATGAACTCTACGTTGCAAATCAAGCTTCAGGCACTATATCAGTCATATCAGATACGACCAATTCTATCGTCACAACTATAGATTTACATGCAAGAGGCAATGGAGGCATCACAGGAATGGTTTATGATTCGGGTATGGGCGAAATGTTTGTCAGCAGTTACGTATTTGGAGGCATCTTTGTTATCTCTGACAACATCAACCAAGTGGTGGCAACCATACCATTGGGAAACGACCCCTATCCAGCAGGCTTAATCTATGATTCTGGCAAGGGAGAAATTTATGTTAGCTACCAAGGGTTTCCTGAAAAGGACTCGGCGAATTTTATTTCAGTAATATCGGATGCTACTAATTCCGTAATCGCAACCGTGCCTTTGGATACTAATATACCTTTTAATGCACCTGTTGGACCTGGAAGCTATGATTCAGCTATGGGAGAAATATATCTGGTTAATTCTATTAACAGTTCCTTGCTTGTCATATCCGATGAAACTCATACTGTGATCGACTCGCTTCAGCTAAATCCTTCACCTATTAGCGTTTGTTTTGACCCAGCAAAGCAGGTTTTGTTTGTAGGCGCCTATAACATGACATATATTATATCAGATAAAACCAAAAGTATTGTCGAAACCCCTCCTATAAGCTGCTTTGATATGGTTTATGATTCAGGAAAGCAGGTGATGATTGCTTTGAGTGGTGGTGATTCACCTCTTCAATTTGTCTCAGATAACTCTTTGCCATCCGCATCGCCAACTTCTGTTCCAGAGTTATCTTGGTTTGCAATTGTTCCTTTGCTTTTATTATTGTTCTTTGTTAGCGTTGTACTTAGATATCGAAAAAGCCAGCAGGCAAGAAATCCTGACTTAGCTCAGTCAAAGAAGCTTTATGAATAGGTTTTTATCGCCTTGAGTTCCGTTAGTTGATAGAGAAGAGGGACTGCACAGGAAAATCGGGATAGCTCTAACTATGAAGAAGCGTACAACTGTTTTTTTTGGGTTCGTATTAATTGTTATAGCTGCAGCCTCTCTGGTTGCTTTTCTTTGGCAAAATGAAAAGGGAACTATTAACTATTGGCTTAATGATAAGCTGGAGTACCAGCTAGTTAATGGTCAATGGCAAACCGTTGATTATTCTACAAACCAAACGTCAGCTGGAATCCACCAAACGATTAATTGCCGTAATGATGGATCTACAGCTGCCTCTTTTGATCTTATAATATCTTTCCAGAACGCAATCTACTTGGGAAGCTCCGACAGCCAAAGGCCTCCGGTAATGTGGACCAAAATCAACGATACCGAAGCTAAGTACTCTTTCATGGTTTCGCTTCATTCCACACAGAGTATTGACGTCTCGTTCCAGATAAGCAATGGCACCCAAGCTTTTAGTGTAAGTCTTTTGTTCCAAAGTAGCCAGCCTCTCGATATAGAGTCAGCCCAAAATGGAAGCCAGCCCTGGCAAGCTGTTTACCGCACATTGTACTACAGTCAGTCAAACAACAATACGTTTGCATTAAATATCTAAATATGTTGTATAATAGCGTGCGTTTAGAACTATGAACCATACAGCTAAGTCACCAGAAGATATAATTCAGTTCGATAATTCTGATGGATCGTTGCCTGTTGACACTACAACAGTAGTCATTTCGCGTAAAGTTCATAACAGCGGGAAAATAATTTACCGACTAAATGGCAGAAGAAGGTCAAAAGCATACATTTTGGAAATCCTGTTCACATTTGCAAAAAACGTCACCAAACATTGATCCTCAATCGGAAGGTAAACTTCTGCATTTTTAACGATGAAAAACAAAATCAAAAGTTTCCAAGCCCAATTAGAAGTTTATTATTCATTGAATGGCTTCGCTTCCAGGAGTCAAATTCGCTTTAATCAATCCTTGCGGAACGCTATTTTATCATTTAAGTAAAGGCTGTAATGGAGGGTCTGTGCTGATCACCTAATCGAACATATAAAAAATCCGAAAGGAACAATCTGAAATTTGATGGAAAGAGCAAAGTATGATGAATGAGTTTTGGCTTTAAATTCGCATCCTTAAATCAAACTCTCTCATCCGATATTTTTTATTTGTCACCTTTCAGATAATGAATCTTAAATACAAAATTGGTGCGAAGAATAAACTCCTCCAACAAAAAGTATAGTTGGATTGAAACGTTAAGCGGTAACAAAAATGAAAAGAAAAATTGCGATATCCAAGAAACTATGTACGAGTTGAAAAAATGTGGTTTAGTTGCCTAAGCATTAGAATCTTGCAGAAAAAATTAAAGCGTAAGGTAAGTGAGAAACAAAAAAATAAATACAACACAATCATAAAAGCCATCTGCAAGATAGTTGGGAAAAGATTTTTCGAGCAAATCGATGAAAGCTATTGGTTTGAATATTACAATATGGAACTCTACTGTTCCTATGAGAGATGCCAAGAAAAGACAAGTCGAGCATTGTGCCGAGATTTAAACGACCTTGAACTTCTTCTTGAGCTTCTGACAAACAAGAAACTCGGTAGATACAAGCGGCTAATATATTGTGAAAAGCATACAAGAACTTACTTGCTAGACCAAATACAAGCAAGAGCCTTGATTCATTGTGCTGTTTCAGAAGTTATGAAGAAACCATTCGATGATCTTTTGAAGGATAAATAACTACCGGCTCCCAGAGCATTTACATTCCGGTTCCCTCAAAAGAGATACAATTCACCTATTGATAAATGACATAAAAAAGGCTCGGCACGAAACAATTCTCAAGCGCAATAGAACACTTAGTGTAGGGCAAAATTCCAGTGGAGCTTTTATCTTTTTTTCCCATTATAATGCCGTTCCGCCTGCTTGTAATGAAGGACACCAAAAAAGACTGCTAAAATCGTAGCTATAGTCGCACCAATAAGTTCAACATAGAAAATTAATTGATCATAAGAGTTTGAAGGCTGATTGTTATTTGTTGAAGGTGAAGAGCTTACTGACGGGCTAATCGTAGACGAGGGGGTGGGATTTTGGGTGTATGGTACAGAAGGTGAAGCGCTCGAAATAGAAGCTGGAGGTGCGGGCGACGATGAAGAACTGGGAGTTGGAGATACTGAGGGAACAGAGTTTGTGTTACCAATAGCATATACCATACCCGTCTGGTCTGCCACAAAAAGGTCACCATTATAAAGCGCTGGGCTTGAAGTTATTGGCGCACCG
>JBJKPJ010000162.1:0-2386 GCA_046706605.1 Bathyarchaeia archaeon
GTTTTCCTCAGCCGCATAAGAGAAAGGTTAACCACGGCAAAAACCAAAAGCGAACCGAAACCGGCAGCGTACCCCAAAAACGGCACTGCCCCCAAGGTGCTTAAAACCATAATAAATGCTGTTCCAACTATAGCGGCAACATGGAATGTTCCGTATTTGGAGTGCACAGAGAGAAGGATTTTGGGGAAGTAGCCGTCTCGGCTCATGCCTCGGGCGATGCTGGATTGAACCGCAAGCGAGGTGCCAATAGCAGAAAGACAAGCAGCCATGCCAGCCAACGAAAATATGACACCGCCAAAGCCGCCGAAAACTTTGTTTGCGGCAAAACTAAGAAGCGGAACCGTCAGAGCTGGCTCCCCCGGCGTTAAGGTGTTCACTGCAACTAACGCTAAAAGAACATATATCGGGATAATTACCAGCGCAGAAATTATTAGCCCCCTAGAAATGTCTCTGCCTGGTCTTTTTGATTCAGAAGCTGAAGCAATAAGCGCTCGGGTTCCAATAAACATGGGAAAAACAAAGACAATTGCTGCAAAGATCCCTGAAACACCGCTTGGAAGAGGCATAGCGGACAGATTAAAGGAACCTAAGCCTTCAATGAATCCGCCGACGATGAAACCCACGAACAACAATATGAAGGCTACAACAACCATGTTCCCAAATTTTCGGCTGCCCCTGACCTCAAGCAACCCCATAGCCACAACCAAAACAATAGAAATTATCCATGATTGGTCAAGGATGCCTGTTTGGATTTGCGGGGATACGGCAGAGAAAAGATAGGAAAGTTGAAGCACAAAGGCGACAGCAGCAAGGGATGCGGCAAAGATACTAGAGAGCCATCTGAATACCCCGAAAATGAAGCTGATGTAGCCGCCGTAGGCTGTTTTGATGTAGGTGTATTCACCGCCTACCTTTGGCATCGCTGAGGCTAATTCACAGTAGCTGAGCATAATTATCAGGTTGATGATGCCACCTAACGCCAAAGCGATAAGCATGTCTGGTCCAGCAAGGTGAAAGTAAGCGTAGTCAAGCAGCACAAAGATTTCAAAACCAATCGCGCCGCTAAGCCCAGCCAAAACAATGTCAAATAATCCGACGCCTTTGCTTTTTGGTTTTTGATTTTGAGTCTTCAGTTGCATCATTGTGCCTCCCACCAGTCATAAACCAAAAAAAGTCCCCCAACCAAAAAAACAAATCCGAAAGCAATCAGCATAGCCACATAGAAGCTGACGGCTAAGTCAGGGATGCCGAGGAATGTTTGGGTGCCTGCGAGGTTGAAGTGTAAAAATAACGCCAAAAATAACGCTGCAAGGGCAATCAAGCTTTGGGTTGCTCCAACAATGAATTTGACAGTGATTTTTACCCGCAAACTCTTCACTAAGGTAAATTTGCGATGCTGGGTATTTAAATTAATTCGGAGTAGCCGTTTACTGGCAGGTTTTCGATATCTTTTTCAGACAAACACGTGTAATAGAGCTATGCCAAGTTCTGGGAAAGCTCGGTCAAAACGGCACAAATGGATAGTTGCTGTGGTGCTTGTTGCGGTTATTTTGCTGGCTTCAGGTGCCTCATACGTTATGAGCAGCCAAAGCGCTAAAAACGGCAGCCCTCAAACGCCTGAGGGATTGGCGACTTTGGCAAACCACTACATGAGCGTAATGCAGAACTTAAACAGCAGCCAAACCGAAACCGTTATGCTTCAGCAACTAAACCCGAGCTTTAACCAAACCGACCTTTTCGGCTGGGAACACAGCAAATTAACCTTCGCTACCGACCCCGCTGGCTTTTTTGAGAATCCCACTCAGATTTTGGCAAGCGGCAAAGGTATCTGTGTGCAGTGGAGTATTGTTTATGTGGCAGCGTGTTTGGCGTTGGGTTATCAGAGCAGGCTGGTTGCGGCGGTTGATACGGCAAGCTGGAATTATATTCATATGTGGGCAGAAGATTTCGTCGGCGGCAAATGGGTTCATGTGGACCCCTCCGACTCGGTGTGGAACAATCCGTCAAGGTACCAAACGTGGGATTGGGGCAGCCTGATTGGGTCACAAGTAAGAGTCTATGCTTTCATGGATAACTCATTCCAAGACGTAACCGCCACCTACAGCGCGCATTAACCACTAGAAACTTACAAAGTTAAATTTAATAATGGAAACCACGCCCCAGAGATTAATCAGTAGGCTAATTAAAATCAGCGTCTTCTCTTCCCACCCCAAGTTATCCCGCATACCCTTTGCTGCCAGCAACATCAAAAACGGGGTAAAGTCAAGACTGAAGCGGTAGCCAAACTGGGTAAAGCCGACGGTGCCATGGGTGATGAGGATGGGCAGGATACAGGCGACAGATATGGCAGCATTTTTACTGAGGCGGTTCCATGGACCTTTAAAGA
>JBJKPJ010000163.1:0-4180 GCA_046706605.1 Bathyarchaeia archaeon
GTCCATCGCGTTGGTGCGCTCCCCGTGGGTGCCCGCATGTAGCGCAAGGTTTTAGCAGCGTTGAGGACAGGAGTGCTTCTTGATTTAGCATATCACTCATAAGTGAAAAACAAGGTTTTTGTTAAAATACATTCCCAAAAAGTTGGGGTTATTTTACCGTAACTGATTTGGCGAGGTTCCGGGGCATATCGGGATCGTAGCCCTTCTCAAGCGCCGTATAATACGCTAAAAGTTGTAGCGGCACAGCGTACGGGATGGGCGATATAACGCTGGGTATGCCTTTGGGAACTTCGATGTAGTCGTCGGCTAAAGATTTGATTTCTCGGTCGCCTTCTTCGACGACAGCGATTATGTTGGCACCGCGGGCTTTCATCTCCATAATATTGCCAATTACAGTTCTGTGGGTGTCATCGCGGGGGCAAACAAACACCACTGGGAACCCATCTTCAATTAGGCTAATGGGTCCATGTTTGCTCTCACCTGCGGGAAACGCAATGGAGGGGATGTATGCGATTTCCATGAGTTTTAGTCTGCCTTCAAACGCGCTGGCGGTACTAATGCCTCTGCCCAAGAAAAAGAACACTCTGGAACCAGCATATTTCTTGGCTATTGCCTTGATTTTTTCTTCCTGCGTGTTAACAATTGTCTCTACGTAGTCAGGTAGTTTGTCGAGTTTTTCTTCTAAGGAATCAATTTCGTCTTGAGAAATTTTACCGCGTTTCTTAGACAGTTTTAGGGCAAGCTGGGCTAAAACGGAAAGCTGCGAGGTGAAGGTTTTGGTTGCTGCCACCCCGATTTCTGGACCTGCCTGGGTGCCTATGTAAACTCTGGAAATCCGAGTCAGCGTGGAGCCGATGACGTTTGTTAGGCTCAGAACGGTTGCGGCGCGGTTTTGTGCGCATGAAACTGCGGCAAGTGTGTCGGCCGTTTCGCCTGATTGGCTCACGGCTAAGATGGTGCTGTCGATGTTTACTGATTTACCGTGCTGCTCCAAAAACTCTGAGGCGTAAACGGGGTATGTGGGCAAAAACGCCAGTTTAGAGAACATGTAAGATGCGGCTAGGCAGGCATGGTAGCTTGTTCCACAGGCAACCAAAAAAACCTCGTTGGCGCGGTCAAGAAACGTCGCCAGCAAATCCAAATAGTTATCCTGTATACGCAGGGTGTTTCTAAGAGTTTGAGGTTGTTCATGGATTTCTTTAAGCATGAAGTGTGGGTAACCCTGTTTTACCGCCATCTCCGCCGTCCACTCTATGGTTATTGGGTCGCGTTGAATAGGGCTACCGTCGGGGATTTTTTTGATTTCGTAGCCGTCAGTGGTTAAAATTACCAGTTCATGGTTGTTTATCATAACTGCCTTGTTGGTTACGGGCAAAAAAGCAGGAACATCGCTGGCACAAAACACGCCGTTTCCGTTGATGCCCAAGACCAGTGGGCTTTCGTTTCGAGCGCAGATAATTTTGTCGGGTTCGCGGATGGAGAGTATGGCAAAGGCGTAGGAGCCATCTATTCGTTTGAGGCTTTCCATAACGGCTTGCTGGAAGGTAAATTGGGGGTTTTGTTTTTGGGTTTCCTCGATTAGGTGAGCCATGACTTCGGTGTCGGTTTTGGATACAAAGTTGTGGCCGAGATCTTCGAGCTCTTCTTTTAGCTCCATAAAGTTCTCGATGATGCCGTTGTGGACAACAACAATTTCGCCTTTGCAGTCGATGTGGGGGTGGGAGTTGACTTTAAGGGGCGCGCCGTGGGTTGCCCAGCGTGTGTGTCCTATGCCTATTTTGCCAGGTAGATCGTCTAGGTTAAGGAGTTTGTGGACTTCGTTGATTTTTCCTGAGTCCTTTTTTAGGTGGATTTTTCCGTCTGAGATTGTGGCTATACCTACAGAGTCGTAGCCTCGGTACTCGAGGCGTTTGAGAGATGCGTGTATAAAGGGTGCCGCGTTGCCCTCTTTTAGAACACAGCCGAATATTCCGCACATTTTGGTTAGAACCTTCTTGTTCTTTGTTTATTGGAGAGATTTTTGTTATTAAGGATTTTTAAGATTCTAGTTTGACTACTGAAAAGTTTTTTTTATGGGTTTTGCGTAGATTTGCATTCATTAAAGCAAAGACTGCGTTGCTTTTTGCGCAAGAATTTGAACCGCTATAAATAAATTTTTTATAGTACATCAGCCGTTTATCCTAAGAGTCACCATGGACAAAAAACTGCTCCTCCAAATCAGCGACAACACCCAGCAAATCAAAGAAATCAGCATTCTTTCCGACTCCCAAAAACTCAAAACCATCCTCGGCAGTCTCAGCTGGAAAATCCTCGAGTTGCTCGCCAAAAAAGAAATGTACCCTCTGGAAATCGCCAAACAACTTGGAATGCACGAACAAAAAATTTACTACCACATCCGAAAACTCGACAAAGCAGGAGCCATAACCGTCACACGAGAAGAAAAAAAGAAAGGTGCAACAGCAAAATACTACAAAACCACCAGCCCAGCGTTCGGTATAGAGTTTCCCCACGGCTACAAACAAATCCAAAACCTCTGCATAGCAAGCATAGATCAATCCCTCCAAAAATTCTTTAAAGAATTCATCGATGACAACGGCGTTTTCGATGGAAAAATCGTGGTCGGCAGCCCCCAGCCCCATGGACCCTTCAAAACCAGTGCACGCGACGGACACTACGCCGCCCACTTAGCATTGTTTTTGGGACAATTCGCAAAGATGCCCGCCGAGTTCGCCGTGAAATTGGACGTTGACGTAAAGGTGGAGAAGGAGGAGAAAACCAACTTGATTTTGGTCGGCGGACCAGGAACCAACCTGCTCACACAGGAGATCAATGATTATTTGCCCATCAAATTCATCATGCAATCCTCTGAACGCGGCTTTTTGCTCGGCGGCTTATCCTCCAAAAAAACTGGCGCCGTCTACACCTCAGACGTCTCAGGCGTCATAGCCAAAATTGTGAACCCATGGGACAGCAGCAAACGCATCGTGGTTTTAGCAGGCAACAAAGCGGTGGGAACCAAAGCTTGCGTTTTGGCGCTAACTAATTTTTGGGGCAAAACGATGGAAAAGTACAGGGACGAAGATATGTTTGCTGTAGCTATTCATGGCTACGATTTGGATGGAGACGGCAAAGTAGATGCCATTGAGGTAAACGAGTAGTGAACCCAAAATCCACACAAGAAATCATCCACGCATCGGGGCATCCAAACGTTCAATCCAGCCACCCCACAACCCTCATGATTACCAAGGACCTATACGTTTCAAAAAGTGGGGACTGCATCGTGGCAGTGGCAGCCGACAAAGCCGTGGCAGATTTAAGCATCAAATTCAAAGAGGCACTAATCAAGCCAGATGCCAAATTATCCATAACAATCGAGGTCAGCGGCGTCAAAGAGGAAATCCACGCATCAGGTTCGCCCAAGCTCTGTTTATGCCACGCAACAGATATGGTGATTAGGAAAAGCAGTTATGCCTGCACCCGCACTCTGGCAATTTCTGCCGATAAATCCTCACTTGACCTCTCCAGAGCCTTAATTGAAAAACTCAAAGACCCCACCCAAAAAGTCACCATAACCCTGAACATTGAGGCGCATTAACGAATTTTGGCATCCAAGGCAACCTGCGACTCAAACGGGGCAGTTTCCCGAATGCTTTTGGCAAAAAGAAAACCCGCCAGCCTGCGACCATTTTTCTCAACTTTTTGGCTGAAACGCTGCTTGAGGTTTTCCACTGAATCAGGCAAACGAATAAAGCCGTAAAAATGCGCTACCCCGCCTTGTGGTTTTATGGCGTTGCAGGCGGCGTCCACAAAGTCGATGGCGGTTTCAGGAAGATTCATAATGACCCTGTCTGCTGCGCCTTTGAGGGTGGTTGCGGCGATTGTTCGGGCATCAGCGAGAACAGGAAAAACGCGGTCTGCTACTTTGTTTGCCTTCACGTTCTCCTTAAGCAACTCAACCGCATCAGGGTTAATGTCCACCGCGTAAACCTACACTTGTGGGTTTCGTTTGGCTATCAGAACCGAGAAAGGACCCAACCCCGCAAACAAATCTACCACCACTTCCCCCGCCTGCACAAGCGCCGCGACCCGTTCGTGCTCGTGGCTTAGCCGCGGAGAAAAATAGGCTTTGGCAACATCCTCGTGGTATCGGCAGCCAAATTCTTTGTGGACGGTTTGGGTT
>JBJKPJ010000164.1:0-7143 GCA_046706605.1 Bathyarchaeia archaeon
CTCAACTTGGTTGATGTAGGTGCCGACTAAATTCGGGAACATCTGTGAAACCGCTAAACCAACGCCGATTCTTCCCAGCGTGATTATGGCGGTGATGATTGAGCGGAAAAACAAGCCTGTTGCGATTACAAGAAGCGCGATGGTGATGGGCAAGATGATTTCTAAATCGCTGAAAGTGGATTGCATGAAATCATAGTTTAAGGCATCATCACCTGTAACTTGAATCGAAGTGACGACGTCTGGTTCTTGGGATAGCTTGTTGCTGATTATATTTCGGATGGTTAGCAGGTTGTCGGTGCTGGAATCGTTTAAACTAACCGAAATTAAAGTAACGCCCTTTAATGGCGAAACAAATGACTCCAACAAATCATTGAATTGCTGCCCAATGTTGTAGGCTGCAGGGTTCCAAACTATGTTGGACGCCAAAACCTGGACGCTATCGCTGGTGGCGTTTTCTCCAAGGTTAAATGTGGCTTTAACCAGCTGCGGTGACAGCTCAGACTGGTTTGCAACGTAGCTTACTGCTAAGGCTTGGGCTTTTGCATTTGTATCTGTGGTGTTTGCATCCAAGAAATCTTGGAAGCTAAACGTGTCTGCTACGGCGGTGGCGAAGTCTTTGTTGTCGCTAAAGTAGGTGTTGATGAATTTGGGAATTGCCTGCTTTATCGCATTTGATGCCCAGTTGTTAACTGCTGGAGTTTGGGGTGTGATTGTGAAGCTGGTTTTCCATGCTGCGTCAAACAAATCAAGCAGATGCGAAGTGTAATCATTAAACGCTGATTCATCAGCGTCTTTGAGTATGCTGGCGGTTTGGTTGTAAGCTGCGTTATTGAAGGTGCCAATGAAGTCTTGTCCCATGTATGTTTGTCCATTCCATAGAATAGTTTCAACCAAATTTGCCACATCGTGGTCACTAGGGGTTCTACCTAACCAGTAAGTGGCGTTGACGAATTGAACCGTTGACGCCGAAGAGTTGGCAACGTAGTTCACTGCGAAGTTTTGGAGTTGGGCGTTGTTTTGGTCCATGGTGTTTGTCAAGAAATTTTGAAGCGTAAACGTCTCTGTTAGGGCAGTTGCAAAGGCTTTGCTTTCGTTGTCGGTTAAGATGTTGTTTATATAGAGTTGATTTGTTTGGGCTGAGGCGGCTGCCGCGCGGTCAGTGGGGCTGAGGCTTTCTGTGGCTGGATCCTGAAAACTTATGCACCATGAATTGTTGAAGGCATCCAGCAACGGACCAGTGTACTGGGCAAACGAGGCGGGGTCAGTTTGGTTGAGTTGGCTTGCGGTTTGTTGATAAGCCATTTGGTTTGAGAGGTCTGTGTTTTGGGTTTGGTTGTATGTTTGCAACCAAACATTGAGGTAGATTGCTGGAACACTGTATAGGAGGTTGTAGGTTAGGTTTGTGTTGTCTAAAGCTTGGTAGACGCCTTGATTAGTCTGCAAAACTCCATTTGACAGCGTGCTTTGGGTTTGTTGGTATGCAGTTGACCAAACTTGGCTGTAGATTGCTGGTACACTGTAGAGAAGCGAATAAGTCAAGTTGGCATTATCGTAAGCTATGTAGACGCCTTGGTTGGTTTGATTTAGGGCTGGAACCAAAACGGAGTAGATGCTGGTTACGTTTTCGATGCCGCTTAAACTTGAGTTGGTTTGAATTTCATCGCTTAATTCGTTGATGAACTGCTGTGTGCCAAGCGACGACGCATTGTCTGTGGATATTACAATGATTAATGTGTTGTTGGCTACCGTTTTAGAGAACTGAGCAGAAATCAGGTCGGCTGCTTTTGCAGACTCCAATGTTTTGTCCGTTGAAGAACCCATCTGAAGCGAGTTTACGCCCCCAGCCGTTATAACGACAGGTAAAATTACTGCTAAGAGGATTATCCATAGAGCGATTAAGGTGTACTTGCGTTTTACGATTAGTTTGCCTAATTTGCCGAACGAGTTAATTTTTCCCTGCGTCATTTGCTGCACTCTGCTTTTAGGTCGCTTTTTCCTTTAGGGCTCAGTATGGATTGTTGCTCTTTCGGATTAAGATTGTACCGAGCAGACTCGGCTCTCAAAAAAGCATATAACCATCAGCAACTAAATTTTGCATATGCGACGCTTAATCCTTGAAGTACCAGAAAAAGAACTGTCCAAAGCAGGACTAGAAGTTCCCTCATTGAAGCAAATAAAATCCCTAAAAATTCTGTATTTTCTACGTCAAAACTCTGAAGAATTCGCAGCCATATCCCGCGTAGAATTCAAAGACGCCACCTCAAAAGTTGAAGATCTCCTCAAAGGTGGCTTACTGGCGGATGCCCAAGTGATTGAAAAAGAAAAAAACAGCACCTACATCACATTTATGAGAAGCGACCAAAGCCTATCCTCTGTTTTAAACTACATAGGCATAGAAGGCGGCTACTTGTTTCCGCCGCTTGAAATCTGCGAAGGAAAAGTCAAATTCACATTTCTTGGAAGCGAAAAAGAAATCAAAGATTTCTTGGAAAAAGTCAATACCCTTGGCATCCGATACCGAATCGTACTGTTGGCTGATGCAAATTTCTCCCCTATCTCGCCGCTTAACCGACTCACAGAAAAACAGCGAGATGTCTTACTTGCAGCCTACAAACTGGGCTACTACGACATCCCCAGGAAAATAAGCTCTGAAGAACTTGCCAAAAAACTTAACCTGGTGGATTCCACTGTCGTTGAGCACTTGCGGAAAGCTGAGCAACGCTTAATCACCTACATAGTTGAACAATAAGCTCAACCGTTTTTAAGCGCAACAGCGTTTTGGGGGCATTTGGCTATACAGTCTCCGCATCCATGACAAAGGTTAATTTCCACTACGTTTGGGTCCTCCTCGCTTATGCGGAAAATGGCGTTGACTGAACACGCCTTTTCTGCAAGGCACTTCTCGCAGTGAGCGCATTTATCAGGGTCAATATATGCTTTAGTCAAGTTAACTCCAACAGGGCGCTTCTATTTGTAGCTGTTTGTTGCCCTCACAACCAAGGTGGAAACAGTAATGGCGAGGATTCCTGCGAGCAACAGGATTTTGGTGAGGCTGATGTCTGAGACAAAAGAGTTCACAAGCACTGCAGCGGGAATAACAGTAAGAACCATGTACAGAGTTGCAGCCAATGATATGGTTGTGCCTTTGCCTATCCCCGGTAAATGATTGCTTCCCAAAGATAGCTTGGACAGTTTAGCAAACCCCTTAGTGCAGGATTTGCAGTAGTAGCAGGAATTGCAAAGCTGCCGGCGGATTATTGCTAAAACCATGAATGCCGAAAACACCAGAAAAACCCAGCCAAACAACTCGTCAATTAGCCAGAAAGAAAGTGTGCCTAAAACAACCCAAGCCGCCAAAAGCAAGCTGCCAGAAAAAAGCATGAGTTTTGTAGCTTCTATTTTTTCGTACTGTGAAGACAAGTGTGGGTGCCTCTCAGGTTTATGGCTGATTTTCCATATGGTGTTTAAACTTGGCTTCTATGTAGGATTTTTGGCAGGCACCAACAATTGTCTCTACAGCTACGCCCCTTTTGAAGACCATCAGTGTGGGTATGCTTCGGACGCTGAACTGTCTTGGTATCATCATATTTTGGTCTACATTCATTTTTCCAAATGTTACTTTGCCAACGTATTCTGATGCAAGCTGCTCAATTATTGGGCTAACCATGCGGCAGGGGCTGCACCATGGTGCCCAGAAATCAACAACCATGAGTGTGTGTTTCTGAATTTCCGTTGAGAAGTTTTCGTCAGTTAAAGTGATGGGTTTTCCTGTTTGTGTGTCAACTAATACGCGTTTTAGCATTTCGGCGATTTTCTTTTGTTGGATTATTTCCAGTTCGGGGTCGTTTGTTTGGGTCATTGTTGGTTCTCCTTTTGGGTGGCTTTGGACTGGGGTTTTGTTTTTTCCTTCATGGTGTTTTCCTTCTGTGTTTGTTATTTATGGTTGAGAAATTATAAATATGTTGCGGTTTTGACAATACCAAACAATACTTGTAACGTAAACAAATCCAAAACATACAAAACAGCTAATACTACAAATCCAAACCGCTAGCCCATCTCTGGCAACTTAGGGCTTCTTTGGCTTCAGAAGCTCATGCAGGGTTTTGTGACATTTACTGCACTCAAACATGTTACTGCCACAGGATGGACAAAACAACTCCTGATTTATCATCTTCTCCAAAATCTCCAGCAACTCCGCCTTATTTTTCACATGAAACGGCGAAACCTCAACCACAGGAACAGCAGGCTCTTCCTTTTTGGGTTGTGGCTTTTCTGTCGTAACAATCTCCTGATACACCTTGGATATGCTGGTTTTTCCTTCCCGCAGCTTCTGCTTGTCTTCTTCGCTGGCTTTTTCCAAAATTTTCTTGCCCCGCTCAAACGTGCGGGTTGAAACTCCTGCTTTTTTAGCCACAACCTCAGCTGATTTTGCCTTCATCTCAGGCTCAGCGTCATCTGGCGCTAACCCCAACTGAACATCCCGCCCCATCTTGCCGCCTTTTGACTGCCGTTTCTTGGCAAGCGCCTTCTCAATCTCAAGTAGTGGCACCGCCAATTCCACCAGCTGGAAATTGTTTAGGTGGCGGCGGCGTAAATTAGCTTCTATGACGAATTTTTTTTCAAGCAATTTGTCGTCGAATTTTTTGACTTCAAAATCGGGTTCAAATCCCAGTTCAGTGCAGGCGCGGAAGCGATGGTGGCCGTCTAAGACCTCGAGGTTTTCGTTCACTATGATGGGGTAGTGTTGTCCTTCGGTTTGGATTGAGGTTTTTAGTTGCTCAAATTCTTCGTCTGACATAGGGGGAAGCAATTTGTCGTATTCGGGGTTTATGCGTAGACTCATTAGTACCATGTTGTTCTTTGTTTGGTTAATTATTTAAGTTGAAGGGTAAATCCATGTTGTCCTACTGTGATTGCATGTTGCAGTCACATATTTTTTTATTTTTTCTTTAGGCAGTTACATATGTGTAAGAAAACCCCGCGCGTAATGTATCGTTTGGCGAAGCAGCGGTTAACCAAAATGCGGTGGATCTCTCCTCTCTTCCTGAAAAATTTTTGTTACCGCATCAGGTTAAGTTGTGCGTTGCTTCGCTAAACTCTACTTTTAGACTAAAAGAGCTTTTGACAATTTATTTCTCCATTGGCCATCGCCAGCTTCTTGGGCATGGTGTATGTTGGAGTTGGTATACCACAAATATTATTAAACAGCGCGCCACTAAAAGTTAATTTAGTGATAAATTAAGAATCTCATCATTGCGAGAATAACTCGCATTAGTGCGATTAACATAATCAAAGTAGAATATAACTTTACAGGAAGTGCACACTTACGGGAACATCCCAAACATTTACGATTAAGTACGTTGTACACGCGAGATTTGAAATTGAAGGTGTAGTAGAAAAACCCGACGTGATAGGAGCAGTTTTTGGTCAAACAGAAGGACTTTTTGGTCCTGAACTTGACCTACGTGAACTCCAAAAAACCGGGCGCATCGGCAGAATTGAAATTGACCTCCATTATAAAAACGACCGAACAAACGGCTCCATAACCATACCAACCAGCCTAGACCGCGTATCCACCGCATTAATTGCCGCCAGCGTCGAAAGTATAAACCGCGTTGGACCCTGCAGCGCCAAAGTCACCCTAGACAAAATCGAAGACATTCGCGAAGCTCGCCGAAAAGTCATCATAGACCGAGCTAAAGAAATCCTCCACCGATGGAACATCGAATCCATGCCCAGCGTTGATGAAGTCTACAAAGAAATCAGCGACACCATGAAAGTCGGAAAAGTCGAAAAGTATGGACCTGAAGATTTACCCGCAGGACCTGCCTTAGAGAGCTCAAAAGAGATTTACGTTGTCGAAGGACGCGCAGACGTCATCAACCTGATGCGATGCGGAATCTTTAACACCGTCGCCTTGGAAGGCGCAAAAGTCCCTGATTCCATAAAGAAAATCACTAAAGAACGAACCGCTACCGCCCTACTAGACGGCGACCGAGGCGGCGACTTAATCCTAAAAGAGCTCATACAAGTGACAAACATAAAATTCGTTGGTCGCGCCCCAAGAGGCAAAGAAATCGAAGAATGCAACTGCAAAGAAATCGCCGAAGCCATAGAAAACAAAGTCCTCGTCACTGAAATCCAAGGAAAACCCGCACCACAGCAGCCCACACCAAAAAAAGCCCCCGCACCAGTCCCCGAACGCGTCAAGCCAGAAGTCCCAGAAACCATAACCAACGCTGCAAAAGCATTAGTCGGCACGCTAGAAGCTGTTTTGCTAAGTGACAAACTTGAATTGATTGAACGTTTACCTGTCAGTCAACTTGCAGAAAAACTTCAGCAGGTAACAGGTGTGGACACCGTGGTTTTTGACGGCATCATCACCCAACGCATCGTAGATATAGCCTCAGACAAAGCTATCAAACGCATCGTAGCCTCCCGCGTATCCGAAGCCGTTAAACCCGCCAAAAACGTTGTGATGGTCACCTTTCAAGACGCCATCCCAACCTAAACAAAATCCATTAAGCTCTTTTTTTCCTCTTTTTGTTCAGTTTCCTTTTTCAGCAACTCCGCTGTAGTTACATTAAAAAACGCCAAAATCCTCGCCGCCGCAGGCAACACCTGGTTAGTAACATAGTAATCTACATCAATCTCGTCTATATTGGCAAAAATGTAGGGTTTCACACGGCTATACAACCTACCTTTTCCCACCAAAACAACATAGCCGACTTTGTCGCCACCAGTTAACCGCCAGCCTTTGTCTTTAAGCATTTTGGCTGCCTCAACATGGGGCGCTCTAACGGCGTAGTTTTCGGGGGGTTTGGTGAGGGTTTTCCAGATGATAAGCTGGCGGAGGGGGATTTTTCGGCATTTCAAGTCAGCAATAACCGACCGCACATAGGCGACGGCGTTTTTGGGTGTAGGTTCCTTTAAGATAAATTCCAGCACATGCTCCTGCACTACCTTAGCAACCTCCGCCCAGTCCCCGCGAATAACTTCAAGCCCCACAACATCTAAACTCCCATCCATCCGCAACCCCGCATACCGCTTTTTTGCTTCAGTAAAAAAGATACGCTTATAGGTTTGTCCCACTTCAGTTTCCAGCTCAAACTCATCCTCAATCTGCTTTTGCAACTGTTGGGT
>JBJKPJ010000165.1:0-10257 GCA_046706605.1 Bathyarchaeia archaeon
GTTCCAGATTTACCTCAAAAACAGAGGGAACCCCTAACCGAATACTTCAAAACATCGATTCTGCCAACCTTAGAAATTCCAAAAGCGGGCTTGTCAAACGGGGCAATTGAAAACCTCCATATAACCCTATTTGTAACTGGATTTGCCCAATCCGAAACAGCTTACTTAATTGATGTCCCAACCGAGAAGTTTGGGCGGCTTATAAAAATCCTTAGAACCAGTTACCAACCAGAAACATACAAAGGAAGCATTGGCTTAGAGCAGGACTACGTTTTTTTGGAGGATCTAATTGCAAGCAACTTAGAACTGATGTTTCCCAACCAGAAAAACTTGGTTGCTTACCCGTTTAGGCTGACTCGGAACGGAGAAATAGCCATTTTAATGAATGAATCATCGGATTTTTTAAATTCCGTGAAAAAAAGCCTCAGCACCAGAAGAAGCGGTTTCCCAAGCAGACTTGAATTCGACAAAAAAATGCCCCGGCGAATTAGGCAGGCAATTTTTTCAAAAGTGGGAATACCGGATTTTTTAACCTACGAGTTTGACGGCCCACTGGGGCTAGTGGATCTTTGGCAACTACACAAGATAAATCGACCAGACCTTAAAGACAAAACTTTTCTGCCTTCCATTCTGCCGCTGTTAGCGCCTGAAAAAAATATTTTCATCACAATCGCCAAACGAGACATCATTCTCTATCACCCCTACGACGGTTTTGAAGTGATAATTGACCTGTTAAAAGAGGCAGCACAGGACCACAAAGTTTTGAAAATCTGCATAACCATGTATCGCATGGACGCTAAATCGCCAATTGTTGACGCCCTAATTGAAGCGGCAAAAAACGGCAAGAAAGTAACCGCCGTAATCGAGTTGAAGGCGAAGTTTGACGAAGAAAACAACATCCTTTTAGCTACAAGACTAAGAGAAGCAGGCATAAACGTAGTTTACAATTTTCCAAAGTTTAAAGTCCACGCAAAGCTATGCCTTATTGTTAGGAAAGAAAAAAAGGGTCTTGTTCGATACTCGCATATTGGTTCAGGAAACTACAATGCCGTTACAGCCAAAATTTACGCGGACATCGGTTACTTAACAGCCAGACCCGATGTGGGCTTGGAGCTTGAGGAGCTTTTCACAATTCTAACCAAAGGACTGCAAGAAAAAGATTTCAAGCATTTACTTGTGGCACCAAAAACCCTAAAAGGCGAAATTTTAAAGCGGATTGAACGGGAAATTGCGTACCACAAAAAAACAGGCAAAGGATACTTGGCGTTTAAACTAAACAACCTTGAAGAAAAAGACATTATAAAAGCACTCTACCGAGCATCTATGGCGGGAATCAAAATTGAACTCAACGTAAGAGCTCTATGCTGTCTTAGACCAGGCATAAAGGGAGTAAGCGAAAACATTTCAGTGATTTCAATTGTGGGGCGTTTTCTGGAACATGCACGCATTTACTACTTCCAAGACGGCGACGACAGCGAAGTGTTAATCGGCAGCTCAGACATGATGTTTAGAAATCTCAACGAAAGAATCGAAGTGCTTTTTAGCGTGCCAGATCCCCAGATTCGAAACGCAATCTTGGAGAATATGCTTAAAATCCATCTTCATGATAACGTTAAAGCCAGAAAGCTTTTGCCCGACGGCACTTACCAGAGGATAACACCTAAAGAGGGGAAAAAAGGAATAAATTCTCAGTTCTGGCTAATAGAACACCGAGGCATCTGGCATGAATACGCAGGCTACATTCCAAAAAGCTAAAGACAGCCAAAGCTACTGCAAATTCGGCTCAGAAATTCTCATAAAACTCCTCAGTGGATTTAACCAACAAATCCAAGGTGTACTCGAAAACAGGGACAGCGAATTTGTCCATAAAACACGCGTCACATCACGCCGACTAAGGGCAGCGCTGCCTCTTTTCTGTTTTTGCTTTCCAAAAAAACAGTACAAACCTTGGTTGAAAGAAATAAAACAAGTCACTCGCTTGCTAGCCAGCGCTAGAGACTTGGATGTTCAAATAGTGTTCATCGAACAGTACATAAAGAAACTGCAATCCAATGAAGACAAAGCAAGCATAAGAGGGCTGCTAAGAGATCATAAAGCTCAAAGAAAAAACATTCAATCAGCTGTCGCCGACGGCTTAGAGGAACTTAGATCAGCCCAAACGTTGCAGGATATCCACAGGTTATGTGAAAAAACCCTCAGAGAACGGGCAACTCAAGTTTTTGACCCTGAAAGTGTGAAAGAAAAAGCTCACTGGCACATATCGTTTCGGCTTGACGATTTCCTTGCAATGGAACGCTACGTCCACGTTGAAAAAGAAAAATTAAAGCATCATGAAATTCGGATTTACGCTAAAAAACTCCGCTACACCATGGAAACCTTCTCCTCATTATACAGCGACAGCCTCAGCAAAGAAATAGCAACAATCAAAGCCTTCCAAGACGTGCTGGGTGAAATGCATGACTGCGACGTCTGGATTGACTACATACCTAAATTCATAGAAAAAGCCAAAGCTAACCCTAAAAGCAAAATGGATACCAAAACAGAAGTAACTCTTCTAAACTTTTTAGTGTACATTAAGGAGCAAAGAAAAGCCCATTACAAAGAATTTGTCCATCTGTGGAATGAAAACAAAGCAACAAACTTTTTTGACACAATCAGGGAAAACACAAAAGTGGGATTCGCAGTCACTGAAGAAAAAATCAAAAACGAACTAGAAAAACCTAACTCAAAAATCGCGGTTCTATCAGATGTCCACGCCAACCTTCACGCTCTTCAAACAGTGTTTGCAGACGCCAAGAAGCGTGGGGTGACGGCGTTTCTGAATGCTGGCGACTTGATTGGTTTTGGTGCCTTTCCAAATGAAGTAGTGGAGTTGTTGTGTGAAAAAAACGTCTTAAGCGTGGTGGGTAACTATGACCTTGAAGTTATTGAGGGAAAAATAAAGGGTAAAGGCGATAAAGGGGTTGCCTTAAAATTTGCTCAAAAAGAACTGGCAAAGTCATGTGAATACTATCTTCGTTCGCTGCCTAAGGAGCTTAGGCTAGAGGTTGCAGGCAAAAAACTGCTCATAACTCACGGAAGCCCTCAATCAATCGACGAACATATTTACCAAGACACCCCAGTTGAGTACCTAAAGACATTGGCGGCTGAATCTAAAGCCGACGTTATCATCGTTGGGCACTCGCATGAGCAGTTCTCCAGACAAATAAACGGCGCAGTTTTTGTTAATCCTGGAAGCGTAGGCAGACCTGGAGATGGAAACCCAAAGGCAGCTTATGCAGTTTTAAGTTTCAATCCCTTCAAAGTTGAGTTAGGTAGGCTAAAATACGATGTTGAAGCCGCGGCAGATGCATTAAGAAAAAGGGGGTTGCCTGAAAGTTTTTCTCAGATGCTGCTCTGCGGCGTTTCATTGGATAAGATTATTCAAGAAGACCAATCAAACGCTGCGGGCACTGTGGAGAACTGCCAAGCGGTGGTTAAAGCCTCCGTAAAGGTTTCTGAAAAGGTTTGGGCAGACGGGGGACATTACAGGCAAGTGACCAAGCTTGCGCTGAAGTTTTTTGACGGCTTAAAAAGAGCACATAAGTTGGGAGGGCAGGAGCGGTGCTGGCTTGAATGCGCTGCAATCCTACATGACATTGGATTATCAAAAGCCATTGTCGCCCACAATAAGAAAACAGCAAAACTGATCCTAAACAACCCAGCACTGCACTTTACTTCCTATGAGAGGCGAATTGTGGCAAGCATAGCTCGCTATCACCGTGGCGGTTTGCCTAAACCAAAACATGCCATTCTTGCCACGTTAGACCAAGAAACCATCCACAAAGTGAAAGTTCTGGCGAGCCTGTTGCGGGTGGCAGACGGATTGGATTACACTCATAAGGCAATGGTGAAAAGGATAAACTTTAAAATCTCTGATAAAACAATCACCGTCGAATGCTATAGTGATACCAAGCCGTTGCTGGAAGCACAGGCTTTTAATAAGAAGAAAGATTTGTTTGAAAAGGTCTTCGCGAGGAAACTGGTGTTAACATGGAAACAAAGACGAAAACTGCCGACAAAGTAGTGGGTTTCGTTGACATCGGAACCAACGCAGTGCGTCTTTTAGTGGTAAGAATAAACCCCAATTTTTCCTACACCATCGTAAGCCAAGAAAAAGAAGTTGTAAGATTAGGCGAAGATGAATTCAAAGACAACCTTCTAAAACCACAAGCCATGGAACGTACGTTTTTTGTAATCCGAAAATTTGTTGAATTAGCCAAAACTTATGGTGCAAACGAAATAGTCGCGGTAGGAACCTCAGCTATTAGGGAAGCAAAAAACCAAACGGAATTTCTACAGAAACTCTACACAGAAACAGGGTTAAAAGCGAAGGTTATTTCTGGAGAAGAGGAAGCTCACCTAATTTGCAAGGGTGTATCCAGCGGAATAAACATTGGTGACGAAAAAGCCATTTTCATAGATTTAGGCGGGGGCAGCACCGAAATTGCCATAGGAAATCAACATGACTGCTTCTACCTTAACAGTCTAAGGTTAGGCGCCATAAGACTGACGGCTCAGTTTATCGGAGAAGGCTGGACTGGACCGGTATCAACCCACACCTACAAGCAGATTAAACATTATGCAAGCTCCAAGATTCAAGTAGTTAAAGGCAGAGTCTTAGACTACGGAGCAAGATGGGCATGGGGATCTGCAGGCACTGTAATAAACTTGGCTGAAATCGCCTCCAAACTTTTCAAAAAAACCGGCAACGGAACGCTCTCGTTGTCAAGGAAAAACCTGAAAAAACTTGTACCACTTCTCTGCTCGTTGCCGCTTGAGGAAAGAAAGAAGCTGCCCGCAATAAATCCAGATCGTGCAGACATCATAATTGCTGGCGCCGCAGTAATTGAAGCCATCATGGAAGAGTTCGGGTTAGAAGAAATCAAAATTAGCCGCAGCGAGTTGCGGGATGGATTGCTTGTGGATTACTTGTCGAACTTTGAAGGTTTCCGAGAACTGCAAAAAGCGCCGACAAGGAATAGAAGCGTTTTGCATTTAGGCAGGTCCTGTGATTTTGACGAGAAACACGCTGAGACCGTAGCGAATATTGCCCTTCAGCTTTTTGACAGCGCCAAACATATAGGGATACATCATCTGGGCGAAGCTGAGAAGGAACTTCTAAAGTATGCCGCACTTTTGCACGATGTAGGCGATTTTCTTTCCTTTAGCAACCACCACCTTCATTCAGACTACATCATAAGCAACGCTGGGCTGTCGGGTTTTGACCCTAAAGAAATCCAAATAATTGCCAGCATCGCGCGGTTTCACAGGAAAAAGTTGCCATCAAAAAAAGCCCTTAAAGCTCGAGGGCTAGATGATAAAGCTAAGCAAACGGTTTCAGTGTTGTCTACGTTTGTTAGGTTTGCTGAGAAACTGGATCGAATCCATTCAGGGCTTGTAAAAAAAGCAGAATTTATCAAGGTAGATAAGAATTTGATTGTACTCCAGTTTTATTCTGATTCAGATTGCAGCTTTGAAGAGTGGAGCATTATCCAAAACAAGCAAGCGTTCTTTGAAGCCTTCGGAAGGGAACTGGAAGTCCAATGCATAGTTACGCCAACCACGTAAGCGCTTATTCTTTTTCCAGTTCAGCTTTGGCTTTTTCAAACGCTGCCTTTTGTTCTTGGCTTAATGTTGGATACTTCAAAGATAGCTTGTCTATCTGCGAAATAATTATTGCAGAAATCGAAGCGTGCGCTACCCACTTTTTGTCTGCAGGTATTATATACCAAGGTGCCCAATCAGTGCTGGTTTTGGAAACCATTTCCTCGTAGGCTTGCATGTACTGAGGCCATTTTGAGCGTTCAGAGAGATCATTTGCTGAAAACTTCCAATACTTATCAGGGTCTTCAAGACGCTCCAAAAACCGTTTCTTTTGCTCTTTTTTGGAGAGGTTAAGAAAGAACTTTAACACGACAGTTCCACTTCGGACTAAATGCCGCTCAAACAGGTTGATATCCTCATATCGTTTCTCCCAGAAAAATTTTCCTTCAACTCCAGGAGGCAATTTTTGTTTCGCAAAAACCTCAGGACGTACCTTCACAATTAAGACATCCTCATAGTAGGAGCGGTTAAAGATTCCAATTCGCCCCCTTTCTGGGAGAACTTTAACGTAGCGCCACAAGAAATCATGATTTAGCTCTTCTTCACTGGGAGTTTTAAAAGCTGAGACCTGACAGCCTTGGGGGTTAACGCCTGACATTACATGACGGATAGTGCCATCTTTGCCTGCGGAATCCATTCCTTGCAGAATAATCAGCATAGAGTAGGTGTCACTAGCCCACAGCAACTCTTGCATGCTGACTAACTTTTGCCTGTTTTCCTCAAGAATCGCCAAAGCCTGCGTTTTTGCCGCTTTTTTCCCATCGATTTTTTCTTGTTTTTTAACCCATTCTGGCAGCCAATCAGGTTCGTAACCCTTAAGGCTGATTGTTTTTTGGGGTGGAACTTTGAAGTCTTCAGCGTTGATTGACAAATTAAAAACCTTCTCACAATAAAAAATGTCAGAGTGCCTAATATTAGCTGTGATTTATTGTTGCATTTTTGTCGGGGAAGGGCTGTTTAACCGAGGTCTACTTTTTCGCCCGTTACAATGTACACTATTGATTCGCAAACGTAAACGGCGTGATCGGCTATTCGCTCTAGGTACCTTGTCATTAATGCACTAGAAACTACGCATCTATTGTCAAGTTGTTCGGATCTGCTTAGCCTGCTGACATAGTCGAGGTACATTTGGTCGACTTCCCGTTCGGTTTGGGTTATGGTTTTGGCTAGTTCTATTTCGTATCGTTTAAGGGGGTCGATGCTTTTTTTGACCATGGAGAGGACTTTTTGGCTCATATCTTTTATGTAGTTTCTTGTCCAGTCATCGCATTGTGCTAAGCCGTTGAGTTGGTCGTTAACTACGGATATGTCAAGTGAATATCTGCCATATCGGGCGAAATCGTTGCCTATCTTCATGTACGATTTTATGGTTCGCAAATCAGAGGCTACAGGCTGATACCTTGCGATTAACTCGAATGATTTGTCTTCAACTTTTTGTCCCATAGCGACTAGTAAGTCGGAGATTTCTTCGACTTTTTTTTGCACTGATTTTCCTTGAAGGTATCCGTGTGTTGATAGGTTGAGGGTTTCTTGGGTTAACTCGCCCATTCGTACAAGCAGGACAGTTTGCTCTTCTAGGCCTTTGTCGATTATTCGGCTCATAGTTTATCTTTTCAGGGTTCGTTGGTTATATAGATTTCTCGACTGCAAAAGATTTGTTCAATTAGTGTTGGTGTTTTTTATACAATTTTGATAAAAATATTTGTTTTTAGCTCCATTTGTAAATTATATTGCTTATTTAGTTCTTATATTTTCAATGTTCAATTTTATTTTCCACACAAAAAGCACAGTCAGTATATAGCCAACCTCAATAAAACACATAATATATATAGATATAACTAATATAATTAGTGAACAATATAGACATAAGTGGAATCCCTTGTCAAGTAAAAAAACAGAAAAACTAAGCGAAGAACAACGCAAACTCCAAGTCACAGGCGGATCAACCTTCATCCTATCCCTACCAAAAAACTGGGCAACCAAAAACGAGCTAAAAAGAGGAAGCTCAATGACTGTCAGAGAAGAAGAAGACGGCTCCCTATCAGTAATACCCGCATCTTTTCCCAAAAAAGAAAAACAAGACGAAGCATTCATAAAAGTCACCTACAACGACAACCCCGAAGCCATCATGCGCACCGCCATCTCCGCTTACCTGAGCGGCTATAATGTTTTGCATGTTCGTTCACAAGGACAAAAAGTGCTCTCTTCTAAACTCCGCAACCACCTAAAAAACTTCGCCAGACATTACTTGGTTGGCACTGAAATAGTGATAGACACCCAAACCGACCTAACCCTTCAAGTACTACTGAATTACCCCGAGTTAACAGTTCAAAACGCACTAAGCCGCATGTCAATAATAGCCTCATCAATGCATAAAGAAGCCATTTCAGCGCTAAGAAAACTTGACTACTCCAGCGCCAAAGCTGTCATTGAAACCGACCGCGAAGTCAACCGCTTCGGATTGTACATTGTGCGACTTTTAAAGTTAGCAGTTTCAAATCAAAGAATCGTCAAAGAAATTGGTTTAGCAAACCAGCGAGACTGCTTAGGATACAGGCTTATCGCAAAATCAGTTGAGCGAACCGCTGACCATGCCACCAAAATAGCAGAAAACACCCTTCTACTTAAAGAACGCGTAAACGAGGAACTTTTGAACAAAATGGGGCAGCTAAGTGAACTTGCCAACGTTATGTTTGAGAACGCCATGGAAGCATTGTTTAAACATGATTTTAACCTGGCGGAAAGCGTTATAGAAAGATTAGGTCAGACTCATAGGTTAGAAAAAGAAGCAGTGATGTCTTCACATGCCGCCAAGGTTGAGGATGTTGCTAACCTTAGGTTAATCATTGAAAGCATCAGACGAACAGCTGAGTACGCTAGCGACATTTCAGAAGTGGTACTCAACCTAAACGTAGAGTCAGTTCTAAAATAAGCGCCAATTTATTTTCTGCACTAATTGGTAAAAAAAGGGAATGGTTCAAAAATTTGCCGTTAACCGAATTGGCCACTTATGTATTTCTCAGTTAATGGGTTACTTGGCTTCTCAAATACCGAAGCGGTTTCGTTAAATTCTATCAGTTGCCCAAGATACATAAAAGCAGTGTAGTCAGAGATGCGGGCGGCTTGCTGCATGTTGTGTGTAACAATAATGATAGTGAAGTCCTTCTTTAACTGAACAATCGATTCTTCCACTTTAGCGGTGGCGATAGGATCAAGTGCAGAGCAGGGCTCATCCATAAGGATAACTTCAGGTTCTACAGCGAGGGCACGTGCAATGCATAACCGTTGCTGCTGACCACCTGACAAAGCGGTTCCAGGTTTTTTCAAATCGTCTTTAACTTCATCCCACAAGAAAGCCAACCGAAGAGCGTGCTCCAAATGTTCATTGAGTTTTTGTTTGTTCCTCATGCCTCCAAGTTTCAAGCCTGCAACTACGTTATCGAAAATGTTCATGGTTGGGAACGGGTTTGGTTTCTGGAAAACCATACCTATTCTTCGGCGAATAGCTACAGGATCAACTTTTGGAGAATAGATATTCACTCCATCAAAGATTACTTCGCCTTCCACTTTGGCGCCTGGTGTTAATTCGTGGATTCTGTTTAAGCATCTAATCAGGGTGCTTTTTCCGCAGCCTGAGGGACCCATAACTGCGGTTACTTTATTTTCAGGAAATTTCAGGTTGATGCCTTTGAGAGCTTGCACTTTGTTATATGTGGCTTTAAGATCGTTTGTTTCGATCTTTACATTGGATATATCAATATAGCTCACTTACTGATTCCTCCATAACGGTTAATTTTGTTGATTTTATAGTCAATATTTATTCCATCCTTGCTTCTGTTAAGTTTCTCCCTATAACAAGCTTGACAAACAAGTTGAGAGCAAGCATTATCAGTATCAGAACCAGCGCAGCTCCCCAAGCTTGAGTAAGCCAAATAGGGTAAGGAGAGGTACCGTAATTGTAAATTAAAACTGTCAATGAGCCAGTTGGCTGCGTGAACAAATCAGTTATGAAGTAACTGCTGGTTGCCGCAGTAAAAAGCAACGGCGCCGTTTCTCCTGTTGCCCGGGAAACAGCCAATACTATACCAGTTAATACCCCAGTCTTTCCCGTTCCTAAAACGATTTTAAAAATCGTTTTCCATCTTGAAACACCAAGAGCCATAGACGCTTCTCTTAATGTTGTAGGAACCAGTTTAAGGGATTCATCTGTTGTTCTCGCGACAATCGGCAGCATTATGAAGCTTAAAGCTACGCCGCCAGCAAAAGCGGAAAAATGATGAGTAGTAAGCACGATAACAATGAAGACAAAAAGACCTATCACCATTGTGGGGAAACCTGTTAAAACATCGTTTGTAAAGCCAGAAACTTGCGAAAGCCTAGAGGTAGACCACTCTGAATAAAAAATGCCTGCGCCTACGCCTATTGGCACAGAGATAAGCATCGCAATACCAACCATAGCGAAAGTTCCTTGAATTGGACTGGCTATTCCTCCACCTGAAAAAGTAGGTCCTGTGGGTAAATGAGTTATGAAACCAAAACTCATTGCAGGCGCACCCCTAAGTACAACATCGCCTAGTATTAGAACCAATGGAACTACGGCTAACCCCACAG
>JBJKPJ010000166.1:0-17836 GCA_046706605.1 Bathyarchaeia archaeon
GTGCAGGCAAGTTAAGTTTTTTGCTTACCTTGTCAATCACAAAGTACGTGGCGGGCGCTGTAGCTTCCGCGGCCAAGTGGTTTAGAAGTTTTGTGATTCTGCCGTTTTTCCCAAGTGAGGTAGTTTGGTTTTCTTTGATCACCTGCTCCACAAAGCCATGATCTATGATGCTGCCCGTCCAAAGGGGTCCAGCATAATCCATTTTTGAACCGCACTCGGGGCACTGCGTGTTTTTACCAAAAATCTGATGCGTAACTTCACGGTGCAGGCAGCTAAAGCAATGCAGAATGTAGCCTACATTTTTGAGGCTTTCGTCGGCTCTTTGGCAGCCATATCGGATTTGGGCGTAAACTCGGATGTAATGGTCGGTGCTGTGACTGAGCAGGAACTGGGTGCCGATGTCATTTTTTGCTGCCACCACTGCCATGTGCCCCGCCAAAAGCCGAACCGCCAATTCATGGCAGTACTCAGCACGCAGGGGTTTGCCGCCGTATTTCCGCACACAAGCTTTAGCGTGGACGCCGCACAGAGGAGCCAAATCTGTAGCTGTAGCCGCCAGCAACCCCTTGTTTTTGAGGGCGCGAAACGCTGAATCCAAATAGGGCACGGGTGTGCCGAAGGGGTCAATGTCGATTATGTCGAATCGTTTTTTTGGGGAAGCGTTGCCGCTTAAGACTGTGTTTGCGTCCTTGTTTTTGAGGGTGATTTTGTTTTGCAGGTTGTTTAGTTTGATGTTGTGGTTTGCCAACTCGTAGGCGTGCCGGTTGATGTCGCTTAGCAACACCGATTTTACGCCCTCAATTTCGGCTGCGTAGCGGATGCCTCGGATGCCCTGGCTTGTTAGGGGCTCGCAGATGGTGATTTCGTGCCCTTCCAAATGCTGAAACGCCTTAAACACAAGCACCGAGAGGTCACGGTTAAACTCCATCACAGGGTTGTAGAATACGGGTGCTTTGGAGGGTGCAAAGTCGCTGGGTACCACGCCGTAGGCTGAAAGGTTTGGCACTAAAACTTGGACTTTGCCTTCGCGGACAATTTCGCTGGGAAAATCCGTCACATATCCATCTTCAGCCATAGGTTTTGCTCCGTTTGCTATGAAAAGAATTTTATCACATATCTCCCTTTCCCATCTCGTGCACAATATAACTTATTAAATTGGGCAGTTTATCGATCTCTTTTCTTTTTTGCGTGAGGTTGTTGTTTGCAGAGTGAATGCGCAATTCTCAAATTGAGTGCAGTGGGCACTGACTACACGAAAGTGTTATAAATCGAACGCAATAATCACGCTAATTGGGCAAGGATACAAGCACTAAAATGCACGTATTTTTGCTCAAAAACCTATGGAGAAAGAGAAAATGCTAAAATCAAATAGATCTATCTCTATTTTGTTTGTAGCTGTCTTGGCAATTTCTATGTCAACCTCAATGATACTGGTGCCAAATGCTAGTGCTCACTACCCAGCTTGGACGGTGCCAACATACTCTTTTATGAGTGTTTCACCTGACCCAATTGGCGTTGGACAAAGTGTCAACGTCAACTTCTGGGTAAACTTACCACCACCAAGTGCTAACGCCCAGTACGGTGACCGATGGAACAACCTGACCGTAGTCATTACACATCCTGATGGAACCCCTGAAAAACTTGGACCATTCACATCTGATGATACAGGCGGGACACATACAACCTACACACCAACAGTGGTTGGTAACTACACCTTCCAGATGTTCTTCGGAGGTCAAGTATTAGCTAATGCAAATCCCCCACCAAACCAGAGCCCATTTAGCCTAAGTCCATTTGTTAACGACACATTCTTACCGAGCAGCAGTGACATCTTTACCCTCAGAGTACAACAAGAACCTATCTCAGCGGCATCTGTAGCATCACTTCCAACAAGTTATTGGACGCGTCCAATCTATGGCGAAAACAACAACTGGTACTCAATTGCAGGCAACTGGCTTGGACTTTCAGCATCAACCTTTGCAGCCACAGGCATGTACAACTCCAGCGCCAACTACAACCCATATACCACAGCACCAAACACTGCTCACATTCTATGGACAAAACCTGAAGCATTCGGCGGCATAATTGGCGGAGAATACGGCGGAAGTGAAACAGGCAACTACTACGCAACCTCCCAGTATGAACCAAAGTTTGCTCCAATAATCATGAACGGCATACTCTACTACACAATGTATCCAGGCAGCTCAACTTACCCTGAAGGATTAACCGCAGTGGACCTACACACGGGACAAGTAATCTGGACAAAGACTGAATCACAAGTCAACAATGAAGTGTTCAAATACGGACAAATACTCAACATGATAACGCCAAATCAATACGGCGCCCTTGCATACCTATGGACCATACCTATGAGTGGAGCAGGTCTAGGCGGCACGGCACCCTACATGGCAATGTATGATGCAATGACAGGAAACTGGATACTCAACATCACAAACGCTGGTATCGGCGGCAATATTCCAGGAATGACAATTGTTTCAGATGAACATGGCGACTTATGCGGATACTTTGTTAACAACACCGATCACACCCTCAATATGTGGAACTCAACTAGATGCATCAACATAGGCGCAGGCGGAAGCCCAGCCATCGGATATCCAAGTGGTCTTGCGGACAACTGGATGTGGAGACCACCACTGGGAGCACAAATACCATTCGTTAACGGCATACAATGGAAAGCGCCTATAAACACTACGATATCTGGTACACCTATACCGGGCAACCTCGGAATCAACGGGGTCAACAGCGGCGTCGTCTTGATGTCTTACCAAAGTTCTGGCGGAGGATCATATTTCCAAGGCGGATGGATAGTTGAGGCAGGATACAGCGCAGATGACGGGCATAACTTATGGATTACCAACCGCACAGAAACCATTTCAACAAGGGTACTTTACGGCGCAACGACCATGGGCAGCGGTGCTTTTGTCGAATTCGACGCCAGCGCATTGACAGCAACCGGCTACAGCCTCAGCACGGGCAACAAGCTGTGGGGTCCTGTTTCGCTTCCAAACGTTAGTCCCTTTGCATCTCTTGGTATGCAGTACGTTGTTGCTAACGGCGATATTTACTTGTGGACCTATGGTGGAGACGTCTATTCGTTCAACATTTTGACTGGAACTGTCAACTGGCAGTATCATACACCTCCAGGCGGCTACGAATCACCTTATGGCATTGAACCTTTGTGGACTTTCACTGTCGGAACCGTTGCAGACGGCAAACTATTCGTACCTGAAGGCCACATGTACAGCCCACCACTATTCCACAACGCCCAACAACTAGCCATTAACATAACTGACGGCAGCGTCGTATGGAGCATCGATGCTTTCGATGTGACCAGCGCACCAGCAATCTCTGACGGAGTGATGACAACGCTAAACGCTTACGACAACCAAATCTATGCCTACGGTCAAGGTCCAACTCAACTGACTGTCACAGCGCCAGACGTCGGCGTTACAACTGAAACCCCAATCACAATAAGAGGCACAATTACCGATATTTCTGCAGGCACACAGCAAGAAGCTCAAGCTGCTAACTTCCCCAACGGAGTTCCATGTGTTTCCGACCAAAGCCAAACTGCATGGATGGAATACGTTTACATGCAGCAACCAGCTCCAAACAACGCAACCGGTGTTCCAATTGCAATAAACGTAGTTGACGCAAACGGAAACCTCCGACAAATAGGAACCACAACAAGCGACGCAACAGGCACGTTCTCATTTAACTGGACACCTGATATACCTGGTCACTACTCAGTCATCGCTACCTTTGCAGGTTCAGAAGCCTACTATGGGTCATCTGCTGCCACGTCCTTCTACGCGAGCGAACCAGCAGCAACCCCCGCGCCAGCCCCAGCAATCACTTTGCCGCCCACAGAGATGTACATTGTAGGAGCAACAGTCGCAATAATCATTGCAATAGCCGTCGTTGGTCTAGTAATATTGATGGCGATAAAAAAGCGTCCATAAAGCAATACAAAACATCTTCCTTTTTCTTTTTTTAGAGAACAAGATGCGAAAGCCAAAAGGTAGGATAAAATCATTAGAATTTTTAGAAACGGCAGATAGAATTTTATCGCTTTATCTCTGTTTCGCAGTTTCTGTAGCATTAATTATTTTTTTTTTAAAACACTAACTTAAAAGATGGCTTAATAGTTAATCAAAGGTTGACTTGAACCATAAAAGAATAGTCGCTGCAACGCTGCTTGCTGCGTTGGTGCTTTTGTCTTTTCTTTTAGCATATACTCTACTTACACCCACAAAAAACCCCTCAGAGGCATCTAAGCCTTTGTATGTGGGGATTGAGACGGGGTGGAACAGCACAGTTGCCGATTGTAAAGCCCTAATTGACAAAGTCAAAGGCTATACTAACCTGTTCATTATCGCTTCACCCTACATTTTAAGCAACGAGACGGCACTTAACCAAACCTGTGAATACGCTTACAACGCAGGCATGTATTTTATGCCCGCCTATTATCAGGATCTAAACAGCCCCGGATACATCGGGTACGCTCCAGAATCATGGTTTACCTCGGCAAAGGCACTGTATGGTGATCGCCTGCTTGGAATATATTTTTACGATGAACCAGGCGGTATTCAGCTGGATGAAACCGTTAACTTAACCTCTAACAGCATTTACAACGCGACAAGTCAACCTGCTAGCTATCAGGATTACGCTAACTGGTACTTCCACATATGGACTCAGGGTCAAGGTGTACCAGTAGCCGCCAACTTTACTCACAGCCTCAATTCTTCACTATTCACATCAGACTATGCTCTCTACTGGTTTGATTATGAACTGGGATACGACACTGTTTTATCCCAATTTGGCTGGAACAACAGTAGACAACTGCAAATCAGCCAGCTAAGGGGCGCTGCACAAGTGCAAAATAAAACGTGGGGGGCTATCATAACTTGGACATACAATCAAACGCCCTACCTTGAATCTGGTGCCCAAATGTACAGTGACATGGTTTTAGCTTACAATTCAGGCGCAGAATACATAGCAGTTTACGATTCAAGCCAAAACTATACAAGTACAACCCTGACCAAAAGTCATTTTGATGCACTCAAAGACTTCTGGAACTATGCAAAAAATAATCCTCACAAGCAGGATTACCTCAAAACAGACACCGCTGTCGTCCTTCCAGAATATTATGGATTTGGGTTTAGAAGTCCTGATGATTCCGTCTGGCAATACCACAATGCATCAAGTTGGACGGAAACACTCTACAGTGACATCACAAATATAGTTAATCAATATAATCCGAGCTTAGACATCGTTTACAGCGATCCACAATTCCATGATCAAATTCAGAATCTTTACAGCAGAATTCTTATTTGGCCGCAGGATTTTAAATCAAGCGTTAACTACCCCGTTACTGACGTAAACACTGGCTTAGGATACAACACTATTCAAGAGGTAATCTCATCCTTTGCAACCTATCAAGGAGACACCATTAAGGTTAATCCAGGTACATATCAAGAAAATGTTATTGTACATAAGCCTGTAAAATTATTCAGTGTAAACCATCAATTAACCGTGATTTCAGGCGTAAATAATGGCACTGCATTAACCATAGCTGCTGACAACATAACCATAAGTGGATTTACCATAACAAACAGCGGTTATCCAGCAGCTAGTCTGGGTACTGGCATATTGCTTGAAAACGCCCATAACTGCACAATAATCGGCAACACTATCACCAATAACTATATTGGAGTTTTCCTCAGAAACTCTTCAGAGAACACGTTTAGAAACAATCAAATCAGCAGCAACACCTACAATATAATTCTTCAAAATGCAACCAACAATGACATTGACGCCTCAAACACAATAAACGGGCAACCTTACATATAGAGAGTTATAAGCAAATGAACTCGCCTTACCAGTGGTCTCGTTTATTCTTTATCTCTCGACGGCGACTTTTTTCAAACTGTTCATACAACGCTTTTTCTTCAGGCAAAATAATCCTAAAAACACCATCTATTTTCCTTACAATTGGAACTTTAACATATCGGTCTTCTCTACGTGTCGGCGAATATTGCACGATTACATATTTTGATGTGCTGAACAGTTTTTCTTTCTTCCACTGCTCATACATCTCAACTTTAATCGTGTGAGCACTTGGGCAAATGCCGGTCATATCTAACGTTACCGGAAACTCTAACTCATTGCCTAAAAGTTTACTTGGAGGCACACTGATCCGAAACGTGTTTAGTTTGTTATTGTCAAAGTAAAGTTCTAACATCAAGTTTGAGAAGCAATTCTTGGATGGAAGTAAGCCAAAGGCTATGGAAAATTCCAATTCATTCTCTTTTATTGAATAGCTCAATTGAGCGATGTCAATGAATTTCTCAAGTTTAGGCGTAGGTTGGGGTGTTTCCTGTTTAGGCAACTTGTCAAACGTTAATTGTTTGGATTCTTTAATGTCGGCAAGTATTTTTTCTCTTATTTGTTCTTTCTTCATCAGGTATATCTGAAGTTACTGTTTGCAATAAAAATTGTTTGTAACCTGAAGTATCAAACTGTTTTATTTTTATTTCCCAAGCTTGGGAAAAAAGTTTTATCCCCACATTCGACTTCTCGTATAATAGGTGAAATCGACGTGCAAAAACGAATCCTGCTGTTAACTGGCGCACCAGGAGTAGGAAAAACCAGCGTTATCCTAAAAGTTGTAGACGCCCTAAAAGCCAAAGGCATAAGCGTGGGCGGCATGGTCAGTATGGAGGCACGGCGCAACAACGTGAGAGTGGGTTTTGAAATCTTAGATTTGCAGGGCGACAGCCGCGGTTGGCTTGCGCACGTGAACGGTTTGGGTCCAAGCGTCGGCAAATACCACGTTAAACTCCCTGACCTTGAAAACTTAGGTGTCAAAGCCATCAACAATGCAGCAGAAACCTGCCAAGTGGTCGCAATCGACGAGATTGGTCCCATGGAACTGTTTTCAAAACCATTCAAGAAAGCTGTGGAGGCGGCATTGAATGGTGAAAAACCCGTGGTGGCAGTCGTGCACGCTAAAGCCCGTGATTCGCTTCTGGTAGCGGCAAAAAAGAGACCTGACGCAGAGATTCTCACAGTGACCCTTGATAACCGTAACAGTTTAGCGGATGAAGTGGTTGGTCGGGTTTCGGATTTATTTGGCCTCTCTCAATGATAATAAACGCCTTATGGTGGTTGGGCTGTTGTGTTCTTGGATTGCATATTTTTTTCTTGCGGGGGTTCTAAAACCGCCGCACAAAGAGCAAGAAGGCTCGGGTTTTTGCTGTTGCTACTTTTATATAGTCTTTCAGCGTATCTTGCGAGTACGGGATTACTTTGACAGAGCAAACTCAAGCTGACCAAAACCAAAGCTTACCAACCAATTATACTCCGCTTGAATTAGAAAACGAAATGCGGCAATTCTGGATAACGCACAACATCCGCCAAAAACTCGAAGACACTGAAAAGACCGCCAAGGGAGTTTTGGGCTACGTTGAAGGTCCACCTACGCTTAATGGTATTCCGCATATTGGTCATGCTCGGGGGCGCATCATGAAGGACATCCGTTACCGATGGAAAACCATGGAAGGATACTACATGCCGTTTTGGGCAGGCTGGGACTGCCAAGGCTTACCCGTTGAGTTGGAAGTTGAGAAGCTTTTGGGCGTGCGGAACAAGCGGGAATCCATAGAAAAATACGGCATGGAACACTTCATAGAGGAATGCAAGAAAGCCATTATGCGTTACCACCAAATGTGGCTGGAAGCTGACAGCCGTTTGGGCATCGCAATTAATCAGGATAAAGCGTACTGGACTTACAAAGACCAATACATTGAACGGGAATGGCGGTACCTTAAAGCTGCCTGGGACCAAAACCTGCTTGAGGAAGGACACTACGTGGTTGCCTACTGTCCAGGATGCCAAACGTCTCTAAGCAGTGCGGAAGTAGGTTATGAGGGCAGCTACAAAGAGGTTGAAGACCCCTCATTTTACTTCAAGTTTAAAGTAGCGGGAACAGAAAACGAGTTTTTCTTGGTCTGGACCACCATGCCATTTACGATAATCACTGACACGATGCTTGCTGTGCAGCCAAACGCCGAATACGTCAAAGTTGAGGTTTTAGGCGAAATTTGGATTATGGTTAAGCAACGATTAGAACCAGTCATGCAGGAGCTAGCAATCGAAATCTATCAAATCAAAGAATCAGTTTTGGGCAAGAACTTGGAGGGCACCGCCTACGAGTACCCCCTCAAAGACATAATACCCAAACAAGCGGAACTGGAAACCAAACACGGCTTAGTCCACAAAGTCATCGGCGAAGACTTCGTCGACGTCAACACCGCCACAGGCGTGGTGCATCTTTCGCCTGGTAACGGCGAAGACGATTTCTGGGCTGCCCAACGCCGCGGGGTCCCGATCTTTGCGCCATTCGACGATGAAGTAAAATTCACTAACGACGCTGGCATCTTCACAGGCGTGTTTGCCCGCGAAGCTGACATGCTGGTGGTTGAGGAACTGCGTAACCGCAACAGCTTTGTTAAACTCGGCAAAACCAAACATGAGTACCCAACCTGCTGGCGTAGTCACCATAAGCTGGTTTGGTTGGCTCGCAGAGAATATTTTTTGCGCACCGACAAAATAAACCAAAAAGTGCTGGAAGCCGCTGCCAAAATTGAGTATTTCTTTGATGAACCCAAAAACCGTTTCTTGGGTTTTTTAAAAGAGGGCAAACCATGGTGTATTAGCCGCGAACGCATATGGGGTACCCCTCTGCCCATGTGGACGTGCGAGTCATGCGGCGAAAAACGTCTCGTCGCAAGCAAACAAGAGCTCATAGAAAACGCCCAGGAAGCAATTCCTGAGAACTTTGAGCTGCACAAACCCTGGGTTGACCGAATAACCATTAAATGCGATAAATGCGGTGGAGTCATGCGCAGAGAAGATTTTGTCTTGGATACTTGGCATAACAGTGGTGCTTCACCTTATGCTCGCTTTTCTGACGAAGAATTTGAAAAATTTGTCCCCACCGCCTTCTTGACGGAAGGCATCGACCAGACTCGGGGTTGGGCAAACTCGTTGCTTTTGGAATATGTCATTTTAACTGAGAAGGCTGTTGCGCCCTACAAAGCTTTTCTGTTTCAGGGCTTAACGCAAGATGCCCAGGGCAGAAAGATGAGTAAAAGCCTTGGTAACATAATTGAGATCAATAAGTTGCTGGAGAAGAGTAGCGCTGATTTGTGCCGCTTCTACATGATTCGCAAATGTTCACCTGTTGATTTCATGAGTTTTGACATGCAAGAATTAACACGCCGCCCCTATCAGGTCCTCTCTACACTCTACCATCTGAGCCGGTTCTTTATGCAGAACGCCACCTTTGACGAGTTTAACCCAGACAAGTATACGTTATGGTGGGCATTTGATGCTGGGAAACTTCAACCCGCCGACCACTGGCTTCTATCAAAGTTGCAGCAAAAAATCAGTGAGTACACCCAGAACCTTGAGCGTTGCGAGTTAAATGCAGCGGTTGCTGTTCTGGAGGATTTTGTTATTGAAACCTTAAGTCGGCTTTATGTGCCTATGATTCGCAAGGAACTCTGGACTGATGAGCCTGAAACTTTTGAGCGACGCCAAACCATCTATGCTCTACTGTATCACACGCTCAAATCGGTGACGCTACTGTTTAACCCTATCACGCCTTTCCTGTCTGAGGCGCTCTACCAAAAAGTTTACCGTCAACTTGAGCCCGCACTACCTGAATCAGTCAACTTTGCCACATGGCCAATTCCTGATAAAAAACTGCGCAACCAAACCTTGGAAGATAAATTTGACTTTCTGCTCAAAGTTGTCTCTGTCAGCTACGCGGCGCGGCAACAAGGCAAATTGAAACGGCGTTGGCCTCTTGCTAAATCCATTGTGGTTGCACCCGAAAAAGCCCTGCAGGCGCTGAAGAGTTTAGAAACGTTGTTTTTGGAGCAAACCAACGTTAAAGCCGTTGAATATGCAACGCAGATGCCTAAGTCCGTTGAAAGCGGTAACTGGGTTTTTAGCCAAGAAGACGAAATAACTGTCTACCTTAGCGGTCAACGAGACGAAACCTTACTGGGCGAGGGTATCATGCGGGATTTGGCGCGTCGAGTGCAGGCGTTGCGTAAGGAGATGGGGTTTGTTCCCACAGAAACTTTGGATGCGATTCATATTGCTGAGTTGGATGCTGAGAGTAGGGAACTTTTGGAGCCGTTTTTGACTGAAATGGCTGGATTGGTGCGTGCCCGAAAGGTCTACCTTCACGGTGTCCGTGACGAAGTGGATGCTGACTGGAGTACATCTGAGTTGGATGGCAAAAAAATATACATAAACATCCATTAAGCAACAGCACTATGCGACAAAAATCAAAACAAATGCTTACTGACCCATTTTTAGAAGCAGATCTGCAACATTTGTCTTTTGGCAGAGACAAAACCCGCCAAGATTAAGACGACAAATAAGCTTAAGTTACAGGCTTTTGTCTATAGCAACACGTCGGATACGTCAATGATCATGTCAAAGTGTTTGGCTGTTATAAAAACACAACCTATTTAAAAAATTCCCAATAAACAAATAACAAGCGTGCAAAACAACATGGACAAGCCAAAGATAGCCGTATTCAACACTCAACCACCCCACATCTACTTTGGCGGCGTAGAACGACGCATTATGGAAACAGCCAAGCGACTGCAAACTCAAGCCCACATAACAATCTACAGCGGCACCAAAGCAGGCTTTCAAGCGACTGCCAAAATAAACGACATAACTCTTATTCCCTGTCATTCCACCGACAGAAATTACCCTTTGGATAACTGGACATTTAACCGTAGCCTCTCCAAGATGGCAGGCACAATCAACGCGGACGTTTACGAAGCCCACGCAGTCAGCGGCTACGGATTTAGCAGTGCCCTCAAAAGTCGCGGAATCAAAAAACCACTTGTTCACACAATTCATGGCGTACTTGCCGACGAATACGAACAGGCAAAACATGGTGGTTCCCAATCTTTCAAGAGCAGCATCGCAAACCAATTCATGCGGTACCTTGCACGGTTAGAGAGGCAAGCAGCCCAAAACGCCACCATAATTGCAACGATAAGCCACTATTCAATGGAGAAAATTCAAAAACACTACAAAGTTGAACCTAGCAAAATCCGCATAATCCCCAATGGCGTAGACACAGAAAAATTCAAACCCGCCCAAGACACCGATGCCGCCAAACGTCAATTTGGTTTAGGCAAAGAGCCTTGCGTGCTTTTCGTAGGCAACTTGATTCCGCGGAAAGGGCTAAGTTTTCTAGTGGAAGCCGCCCAAAAAATACTTCGCGAAAAAACCAGAACAAAGTTTCTGATCGTTGGGGAAGGACCACTAAAAAGCCAACTGGAATCCTCTCTTGGAAAAGCCAACCTTTTGGGCAGCTTCAAGTTTTTAGGTTCCCTCGCTGAAGACGCATTGTCCGCTGTATATGGTTGTGCAGATGTGTTTGTTTTGCCATCTATTCAGGAGGGGCAGGGCATTGTTTTGCTTGAGGCGCAGGCTTCAGGTAAACCTGTGGTTGCCTTTGATGTTGGCGGCGCTAACGAGGCGGTTCGGGATGGTGAAACGGGATTTTTGGTTAAGCAGGGAAGCAGCGAGGCGTTGGCGGATGCGTTGCTGAAGCTTTTGGGTGATCAAAGTTTGCGAGACAGGTTTGGTTTGGCTGGTCGCCGATTTGTTTCTGAAAACTATACTTGGGATATTTGCGCCCAAAAGATGTTTCAAGTTTATCAAGAAGCGTTAGCTGCAGGTCAGGTTAACTGATTTTGCCAGCCTCTCAAGGTCAGAGTCGTTCATCCACTCCGTTTTAAGGTAATGGTAAATTCTCTGTTCGCTCAAACCGAGTCGTCTGGCTTCCTCTACGCAGTATCGGTATGCTTCAATTTCGGTTGGGCGGTCAACATAATCGTATCTTTGGTCAAAAAGTTCCTTGCCTTCCTGATACTGCTTGACATGGCACAATTCATGAATAAGGTCTAGGTAGATGTCGGTTTTGTCGCCGTTACTTAGGTAGCTTCTACTTATAACCAGATGCCCGTCGTCTCCGTCCACGTACATGTAGCCGGGGAACCAGCTAAATTCAACGATGAGATTACTGAGGATTTCTTGGGTTTTTTCGCCGAAAATTCCCCTCACAACGGGAATTTTGTGGAAGTCTTTGAAGTAATCGGCAAAGGTTTTCTTTGAGCTTCCTATGCTAAACACGTTTATGGGAAGTTTCCTAAGGAAACGTACAATCCGAAACAGGAAATACTCTGTGTTAGGCAACCTGTTTGCTCCTATTTGAAATCGGCAAGATGTTCGACCCGCATTCCCCGATGCACTAAAACTGATAGGTCATCAATGCTTCCGACGCTGGCATCAATGTTGTGGTATATGGGGTGGCTCCACATGCCTTCTGCGGCTAAATTAAACTGCAAGGGAACATCCGTTTTTATGTTATATTTTTCGTTTAGATTTTTCAATAGTTTGCCTTGTTTGCAGGCTATGCGGGCTGATGAATAGCTTTTTAAAAGCTGGAATGCACCAGACGCGCCAACGCCATGCCAAATTGCTGCATCCTCAGGTGAAGCAAGCGAATACAAGAAAAATTGTGGTGATGAAGGCGTTTTTGAAAAACTGTAATCCGCCAACTTTTCTGCGGTTACTGTAAAGTTGTCTTCGCATACAGCAACCGCGACATCTTGGGGATCGATGTCGTTTGGATAGAGCGCGGTGTTTGTGTATCTGACGTTTGCGTCGAGGAATTCTCCGTTATTGAAATGTAGTTTGCCCCGAGCAGCCCTTTTACTGCCATATCCTTTAGACGAGTGTGGAATGGTTAAAAGCGTGGTTCGTTTGCTCATGCTGCGACCCATACACTCATACGCTTGCTCAATGGCGCCGTAATTGATGTGGCTTTGGCTGATGATATAGTGCAAAACGCCCTCTTTGCTTTCGGATTGCAGCGTTGAGAGAGGCATGCGTAAAGAAAAAAGCGAAAGGTTCACGCCGCATATCTTTGCAATTTCATTTAATTGAACATACTTGACCATGTCCACAAAGTCAATGTAACAACCATTACTTAATTGAAGGCACTCATCAATCAGTTCAACTTCCTTCTGCGAAATTAATTTCCTATCGTACTTTTTTACAAAGGCATCATCAATTTTTAACTGGTCAGTTTTGACGTTTGCTACAGGAAAAGCACTTTGCCCGCTGTCCACAATGGATTTCTTTAGTGGATTCATAGAGTAACGGTCAGGCTCAACATCATCTGTGATTAACAGAAAAGGAATAATGAAACCTTCAGGCGGTTTTTTAAGAAGTTCCAATATTGCCTCGAGGTCGCTTTCGTTGGGCTCATGCAAGCCGTGCTCGCAAAAGTAGTTTGCGCAGGTTTCAAGCATCCTTGTCCCCACGATGCCCTGAACTTCTTCAACTGTGACTTGGGGATTAGCGTATTCCACTGAGCTGCGCAGGTAAAAGTGCTCGTCCGCAAAAGGCACATAGACCTTTTTTCCATTAACATAGCGGAAGAGGGTGACTTTGCGGTTGGTTTTTTGATTTTTTGCCGCATTCGCTCCTTTCACAAGTATTTTCACAGTTGAAAATGATGTCTTTAAAAAATCCTCTAACAAAAGCCTACAATTATCAACCATAAGTTATCCTCTTTCTAAAGATTCAGCCAAATATACACAACAGTTTGCTATAGCTTTCCCTAAAAACATTCTTGAAACAAAAAACCATTCTTTAAAGCCAAAATTTAAAAATTCATCCATAAGAGGCGAAGGTGCCTTAGGAAGTACGGCGTAGACGTTTTTGCCGCCTAATTTTGCTAGGATCTCTCGCACAAGCAAAACAGTTGCGTCAAAGCTGTTTTTTCTGCAAACGAGCGGACCAATCCAAGCGGCTGTTTCGTAAACCGTAGCCGCCACGAACCCAACCACGCCTTCGTTGTCAATTATGTGGTAACATAGATTGCGTTTTTCTAACATGATGGACTCCAGCAGCCTTGAGCGGTCTCCCCCGAAACATTTTTTGTCAAACTCAGCTATTGTGGGCATGGTACGTTTGGTGATTTTGGCTAATTTTTCTGTTTGGGGCGCTTGTTGGAGCTGCGTATGTAGGACTGTAAAGTCAATGTCTGCTTTGAAGCCGAGGTTTCTGTAAAACTGTTTGAGGTGGGGGTAAGCGTATAATCCCACGGTTTCCACGCCCTTGTTGAGCAGGTAGTTGACGGCGTGGTTTACCAGCATTGCGCCAGCGCCTATGTGGCGGTATTCTTCTTTCACAATAAGGTTTCCAAACCAGCCAAGTTTACCATAACTTAGGCTTGTTGCTATGCCTATAGGCGTTATGTTGTCGAAAGCTACAAAGCTGCCTTCAGGTTCTAGCTGGGTTATAAACTGGAAATCTTCAGGTGCCATTTGCCAATCCATGGTGTTGGCTAATTCGGTTGCAAATTGGAAGTCTTTTTGCTGCATAACTTTAAGGGTCAACATAGCTGATAAAATGAAGAGGGCTCTTGCAATTAAAGGGTGTTTATTTGAGTTCAAGCGCTGAAAGGTTTTGCTAGTGACGCAACATTTATTTTCCCTTTTTCCCCTTTGACATGGTGCCTTTTCAATTAAAAATTTATCTTCAACTGTTGCTGGTGAAAAAATAAGACAAATAAAAAAACGTGTTATTTATCTGATGGTAATTTGGATAATTTTGTTATTAGCAAGTTTTTCAATACTGTCTATTCTTGCGTCATCGTTTAGAAACAGCCCTGATAGCCGAACAATCATTAGCGTTAGCTGGGCAGGATACACAATTTCAAAAAATTACAACCCCAAAATTGACAACGTCACGACTGTCGAAGCGTCTTGGACAGTTCCACAGGTTAGCACCTCAACAACAGAAGGGCGCAGTTCCGTGTGGATAGGTATTGGTGGCCAAAACGATAAAACTCTTATTCAGGTTGGGACAGAGCAGGATTTTGTGACTGGACAGGCAACGTATTATGCCTGGTATGAACTTTTACCAAGTGGGTCAATAAAAATTCCTAACTTGTCTATCACGCCGGGCGATGAGGTTTCGGCTTCCATTAACCTGCTAAATTCAGAGACCAATACTTGGAATATCACCTTAAGTGACATTTCAACAGGACAATCTTTCAGCAAAAACGTGGTTTACGGTTCATCTTTGGCTTCTGGAGAGTGGATTGTGGAAAGACCATCTATCAATGGACAGATTACTAACTTATGTGATTTCGGCGTTGTGTTTTTCCGAGATTGCACCATTAGCGTAAACAACTTGGCTGGTGCTATTGGAAATTTCACTTATTACAAAATCGGAATGGTTAATCAAGATACAGCCAAATTGGCTGATGTTTCAGCATTAAGCCAAGATGACTTAGCCTTTAACGTTAGCTATGTTGCTGGAAGCTAAGGAATTTGTTGATTAGCGTAGAGAACTGCTGAAAGCGTTTAGAACTTTTTGTATTTTTTGATGACACTGGAAAGCAGCTTTATACGTCTTTAAACCCATGCACAACCACCGCACCTGCGCTATATTTGAGGAAATAGAAAAAAAGGGGTAGGGGGGTTAGACGTTTGTGGGTGGCGCGGAGTAGGTTGGTGGAGGAGGTATCTGCTGTTCTGGGGCTTTAAGTGTAAAGAATGCTATGGCAAGGAGAAGCGCTGCAATCCACATCAGTAATAGTCCTAAACCGAATATGATAATCAGGAATGATCCCACCAGAAGAAGGGTGCCTGCAGTGGAAAATAAGCCCGTATTTGATTTTTCAGAGACTTGTTTTAGTGAGCGTCGGACAAAAAACGTTGAGATTATGGAGAAAACCCACAGTAGTGCAAGAACAATCAGTGCAATCGCTATGATGTTTCCTACGAGGGGCAATACGTCATTGGGGTTTAGGGTGGTTGTATTTGGTGTAAGGTTTGGAAGGGAAGTCCAGTCACCGTTCCAGCCAGGGTAAATTGTTGATATGAAGTCTTTGATGTTTGAGAGGTTGGCTAAAATTGCTGCTAACGCGACTATAATGGAGACGATTATGCCGACTACGCCTGTGACTACGCCGTAGACTGCGTTGGTGAAGATTCTGCTTTCTCCAAATGCCTGTGATACGCCATGTAAGCCTGCTAAGATTAGGATAATGCCGACTATACCTAGTACCCAGGTGAATTGAACTATGGGTATGACGCCTATGAATAGCAGTATTGAGCCTATGCCGCCTAAGGTTTTGCTTGATTCAAGAGTCATGTGTTTTCCTCATTTTCCAGTCAGGAAGTTTAGAATAAAAGCTTTTTGTTGAAAAACCACTGAGCAAAGGCGTATGGTTATGCGTTTTTGATTTTGGTGTTATCTAATTGTCCCTGCAGGATGCTGTAGTAGGTTTGGATGTATAGTTTGCCGTTTTCGGTGACGGCGTATACTTTTCTTTGGCGTCCATCTTTTTGTTGTTTGGTGCTTTGGATAAAGCCCTTTTTTTCCAAAAGATTCAGGGTTGGGTAGAGGGCGCCATGTCGGAGTTTTATTTTGAAGTCTTTTTCTACCTGTTTTTTGATTTTGTAGCCCCATGTGGGTTGGGTTTGGATGATGCGTAAGAGCTGGATGTCTAGCAGATTTTTGATTATGTGTTGTACAATTTCTTTTTGGTAGATTTCGGACATGATTTTTCCTTGGTGCGAGGTTGTCGTTGTATGGGTTGATGTTGGATTTATTTGTTTTGCGTTGTTTTTTGGATGAATTGTGTGTTTTTGTATGTCTTTGTATGCATCAGGTATGTGTGAGGGTTTATATCTGGGTGTACTAATACTAAATACTCAAGATACAAATATGTCTGAATGTGGACATATTGTATGCATGTATAACAGAAATACTGTTCAACAGAAATACACAAAAATGGAGGAATAAGATGATCAAATCAAGCTCACAAAAAGAGGTCTCAACCAAACTCATGAAGGGTCTACTAGATCTAATAATCCTTCAATTTCTCAGCGCTGAACCAATGCACGGCTACCAAGTTATCACAAAAATCCGCAAAAACTTCGGTGTATACTTTGGACCTAGCACAATATATCCTCTCCTTGGCACCCTTGAAAAGAAAGGGTACGTAGATAGCCGATGGGACATGAATTATGAACGTCCAAGAAAAGTCTACAGTTTAACATCTGAAGGCCAAAGCATGCTCAACTACACGGAAGACTCCCTGAATTTGATTTGCAGAAAAATCACCAATACAAATACTGAAGTGGAGCAACCAATAGGCATCATAGCTGCTAAAAGTAGAACGGGTTTAGCTGTAGAAATTTGATAAATTGGCAAGTTTTTTGTGCTTGCCAGTTTTTTACCTGCGGTTTTCGCCAAACGCAACCAATACACGCAAGAATAGCCAGTTTAACTTGTTTTAAATACCCCAAATACATTTGCTTTAATATGGCTAGGTGCGCGCTTGAAGCAAGAAAATATCAGTGAATCCTCCGAATTTATTAGGCAAATTCTTGAGTTTTGCAGGCACATCGCTGGCAAATCCCAAATTGCAGGCGCATCGCTTGTAAACAATTACCTCTCACATACCGCTAGCGAGAAAACAATACATGAAGTAATCTTAGTAATCAAGAAATTCCAACCTCGCCTGCTGAGCTACCTAAAAGCAATCAACAACCAAACAATCTTTGTACTTGCTGTTGACCAATGGATTTTTGAACGCGACATCGACCGGGGTTTCCTAGGCGAAGCGATTGCAGGCAAATTGGTTTTTCCCCACTTGCCATTGTGCGGAGAAAAATATTTGCTA
>JBJKPJ010000167.1:0-10649 GCA_046706605.1 Bathyarchaeia archaeon
GCACGGCGCCAAGGTGGCGGCGCATCTGTGAACCAGGTAGTATCGCCTGCAGGGTTTCGGGGGTAGTGACTAGCACTTGGGGTGGTTTTTGGGCTTGTTTGCGGCGGATTTTCGTCTCTGTGTCGCCGTGGCGCACGTCGATGGAGATGTCTAGTTGCTGGCTCCAAAATGTTAAGCGCTTGTACATGTCGCGGTTTAATGCTCTTAGTGGGGTGATGTAGATGACTTGGATGCCTTTTTCATGTTGGGTTTTCTGCTCTATCAAATTGGAGAAAACAGGAAGCAAGACGGCTTCGGTTTTGCCTGTGCCTGTCGGCGCGATTAAAAGCGTGTTTTTGTCTTCAAGAATGAGTGGAAATGCTAAAGTCTGGGGCAGCGTTGGTTCTGTGAATCCGAGTGTTAATATGGCTTTTTTGATGGGTTTGGCGAGTAATTCGAAGGCAGAAGCAGATCTTTGTTGTTGCATTCTTATTTTAGTAACCGTAGATAGTTTGTTTTAACTCTTTAGTTTGGGAGTAACTGTTTTTTCCTGTTTTGATAAACCCTGAAAAGGATATTTGGGTTGACGATTGGTTTCTTACTCTTGTTATGTGCGCCAGAAGTTGCTACGTTTGTTTAGGGAAGGTTAATATGATGCCGAAAGCAAGGTGATGATAACGTAAAATTGAACTTTTGATTAGTTTAAAAATGACAAGTGCGGTGGGAAAGTTGAATCTTAAACTTTACGCGATCAAAAACCAAAGCCAATCAACCAACCAAATCCAGCTGGTCGTAGTTGACATAGACAGAAGCAAAAACTACCCCCTAAACTTTGTCTGCGTACTCCCCAGATATTTCCGTATACTAGAAAAACGTAGCAGTAAATTCGCAAAACTGTTTGGCGAAAAAAGCCTTAGCTTGGCAAAAAAACTGTTAACCGATGCCTCAGACAGCGAAGATGACCCAGAAATAAAAAAAGTCATAAACAAACGCATAAAAGACTTAAACCAAAATGAGAAATGCCTCAATCTTAGTCTTAAATAAGCAAAGCTGTTAGGTTTTTGATTGAAGTCTACCTGAGTTTATCAGAAGCGTAAGAAGATATTCTTTATCCACTAACCCAAAACCACCGCTTTGTGCAGAAATCTCGTCGAATTTTTTGATCCCGTCCGGCTTCAAATTGGGCGAAGCAATGGCAAACGGAACAGGTTCTCTTGTATGGGTTCCAATTTTAATAGGGGTTGCGTGGTCGGGCAAAATTGCCACAGCGTATGGTTCCTTTAAACCTTCAAAGATTCTGCCCAGTAATCGTTTATCTATATCCTCAATCGTTTTCAGTTTTAGCTTGTAATCGCGGACATGCCCTGCTTCGTCTGGCGCTTCAACATGTACACAAACCACATCTACGTTTTCAAACGCTTTTAGCGCTGCGTCTGCTTTGCCCTCGTAATTAGTGTTGGCTAAACCTGTTGCGCCCTTCACGTTTACAATCTGCATGCCCGCGTATGAGCCGATTCCCTTAACCAAGTCCACCGCAGAAATAACTGCGCCTTTAAGTCCAAATTTTTCTTTCAGCGTGGGCATGGTGGGTCTTTTTCCTCCTCCCCAAAGCCAAATTAAGTTTCCGGGGTTTTTGCCTGCTTTTTGACGTGCAATGTTGACGGGGTGACTGATCAGGATGCTTCTGGATTTTTCGATTAGATCTATTAGGAATTGAGCTTGCTTTTCGGCTTGGGGGGTTTTGGCTTTGGGCAAAACTTTTGTGACCTGCACACCTATGGCGTCATGTGGGGGGGTACATTGGATTTGTTCGGGATGGGTGAAGTTGCGTAGAATCAAAAAGTGTCTATAATCCAAGCCTGAGTAAAACTCAATTTGACCAGGTTTGTCCAATTGCGCTTTAACTGTCTTAATGAGTTGGGCTGCCTCTACGGTGGTTATGTGTCCAGCTGAGTAATCGGCGATGGCATGGTCTTTTTCGGTTATCAAATTGCATCTGAAGGCTGCATCGTTTTCGCCAAGTTTTATGCCTCGTGATGGCGCTTCCAGTGGACCTCTGCCTGTACAGTAGATTTTTGGGTCATAGCCTAAAATTGAGCAGATGGCAACTTCTGAGCCTGGCGTCATGTCGTCGGGGACGTTTTTGATTAAGCCGCTTCTGCCTTTGGCGGCTATGGCGTCCATGTTTGGTTTGTTGGCTGCTTGGAGTGGCGTTTTGTTGTCTAACTCCTTGAGGGGGTAGTCGGCCATTCCGTCTCCGATGATTAGCAAGTACTTCATTTTGGGCACCGTTTGTTTGGGTGTTTACCGCGTTGGTGTATTTATTTGCTATCTTGCGAGTTTGTGGATTGTGGATTAGTAATATTTTAATTTGGTTTGGCTTATTTGTATTGTATATTCACTAATGCGATTTGCTAAAGAAAGGGTTGAGGAGGCAACAGCCAAACGGTTCAAAACCAAGAGCTCACAACATACCAAAACGCCATAATAATCGACACATCAACCGAAAAACCAGTTGACCTAGACGTAATAATCGAGCTCCTACAAACTCACCACATCAAAACCGGACTCTTAGACCTCTCAAAAATCCCTGTTCAAGACATAATCCCCTACCTAAGAAAAGCAAAAATCGACCTTCCCGAAATTTTCTTCAAAGAATTAGCCGCAAAAATAGGTTTATCCTACGTCGATAACAAAAGCGTCAAAGCCCTTTACCAAGAAGAACAAAAAAGCAAGCTCGTATCCGTTCTCCCTTACCCCATCATCAGCAAATACAAAATTATTCCCACAGAAATCCAAGGGGCATTTGTAGATTTAGCCGTAGACAACCCCATAGACAACAAAGTCCTGCTTACCGTGCAATACCTTTTTGCCTCCAAAAAAATCAATCTACGAGTAGTCTCCACCAAATCCATAGACTGGGCAATCGACAAAATCTACCGCGAAATCCATAAAGTAAAAGCGATGGATGAACTCTGCAACCGTACCCCCGACCAGTCAGCCTACCGCGTGCTTTACCCCAAACAAAAAGCCTTCACAATAGCTCTACTTGTTGCAGTTGCCGTCTTAGCCGTAGTCGGTTTTGAGTTGACTTTCACAGCGTTATTTGCCCTAATCAGCATTGTATATTTCCTTGGAAACCCCATCAAAATATACATTTCCCTAAAAGGCTTCCGAGGCGCCCGTGCTCCAACAAAATCACCAAGGACGAAAAACAGCTGGTTCCCAATCAAGACCTGCCCGTTTACACTGTGTTAATTCCCATGTATCATGAACCAGAAATGTTAGCCCAAAACCTGCGGAATATGTACCAGATAAATTATCCAAAAGAAAAATTAGACATAAAAATCCTTCTAGAAGAGAATGATCAGGAAACAATCTCCGAAGCTAAAGCACTTGGACTTTTTGGTGGTTCGCCTAAAAAGATGGCGCCGGGCGTTCCCAAAGAAGAGTACACTGAATTTCTTAAACTGTTTGATCCAATAATTATTCCCTGTGCTCGTATAACCACCAAACCCCGCGCATGCAACTATGGCTTGTTGCGTGCAAAAGGCGAATTTGTCGTCATTTATGATGCTGAAGATCACCCTGACCGAGACCAACTGAGAAAAGCAGCAATAGCCTTCATGAAAACAGACAGAAACATTGTTTGCTTACAGTCTAAGCTTAACTTCTACAATGCTGACGAGAACATCCTCACAAGGTGGTTTTCAGTTGAATACGCTAACTGGTTTGAGTTTTACCTGCAGGGATTGGATTGGGTCGAGGCACCTATACCACTTGGCGGTACGAGCAACCATTTTCGCAAACAAAGCCTTGAGGAACTGGGCAGATGGGACCCCTACAATGTCACCGAAGACGCGGACATTGGCATACGGTTGGCACGCAGAAAACTCAAAACAGAAATAATTGAAAGCTACACCTACGAAGAAGCAGTAAACAACCTTAAAGGATGGATAAGACAGAGATCCCGCTGGTATAAGGGACATCTGCAAACCTACCTAGTTCACATGCGGCATCCACGAGGGCTGTTTAAGGATTTGGGCGCAACAACTTTTCTAAAATTCCAATTTACTTTCGGAGCCAACGTATTTATGCCTATCATTAACCCACTTCTTTGGATAATCACGGCTGCAAGCTTTCTGTTACCCCTATACTTTAGCTGGTTAGAGTCCGGTTGGCTACAGGTCATTTGTCTCTTCAATCTAATAGGCGGCAACGCTTCGTACATAGCGGTTTATGTTGTCTCATGCATCAAACTAAAGAAGTACCGCTATATCCCCTATGCATTGACAATGCCAGTATACTGGGTGATCCACAGCGTCGCAAGCTGGAAAGGATTAATTCAACTAATCAAAAACCCGCATTACTGGGAAAAAACCTGCCACGGCAAATCAAAAGAAAAAATATAGGCGCTACACAGTTTTTTTTTAACTGAAGAAGACGGAATGGAAATTTACAAATTTAGCGCCCTGCCCGTTCTGCTCTTCTCCAGTATAGTCCAACCGTAAACTTTACTCATTTTCTTAACCAAATCTAACCCAACACCTGTTCCTCCATCAATCGAAAGCCCATGTAGAAATCTTTGATTTGTTCGCTGCTGGGGCTCCAACATTGGGCTAGTGCCATAGCGTCTTCTGAAAACCAAAATCCCTTATAGCTAAACATTTTTTATCCGAACTTTTAATGCCAAAAAAGGTTTGCTGGGGCTCTGGACCAAATAAAGGAGAAAGAGCGAAAACGCAAAACGCTCTCCATGAAACTTCAGCTACTAGCATCGTGAATTAAACCAGAGCCCACTCAGCCCACAATTTTTGCCAATGCATTTTTTGTGACTAAAAAGAGGAAAGACGGAATTGTTGTTTTAAGTTCTTTTTCGTACTAACAGAATTCCGAGGACTGCACCTACTAATATGATTACAATGATTATAGGTGCGGCCGCTGGGCGGAAATACTGGTCAGCCATGCTTAAAGGTGCTGTTGTTGGTGCTGGAGTTGCCGCGACAGGTTCACCTACGTAGAAATGTGCTTCTACGCTTCAACGCTAAAGCTGTCGCTACCAAAACGACAAGCACAACAGTAGCCGCTCCGACTATAATCAGCTGGCTTAAACTAGGTGATTGCTGTTCTGGCGTGAGTTGTGTGGCTGTCGGGTTAGTTTGGGTGCTGTTTGAAGCTGCCATGGGGTTTGGGGTCGAGGTATCGGTTGCAGGTGTTTGGCTAGGCGAAGGAGAATTATCGTGCGCAGAAATAGTCGGTGTTGGAGAAGCTGCATTGCCCGCCAAACCAGAAAGCACCCCTCCTGGAACACCGATCGTGATCGATACGGGTGCTGGGTCCGGAGCAAGATCTGTGCTCATGGTTATGGAAACGATGTCTGAAATCCAGGAAGCGCCGTTGTAGCCGGGCAAAACAAGCCTTGTTCCCTCAGGCAGTGTTGTGCCGTCTTTTTGGTAAGCAATAACCGTGAAAGGAGACATCGCTACCTCAATAGGTAAAGTAATCACATAAGAGTCTGTAGCTGTGAACTGTACCGAACTCACATTTGAGCTCAAGCCAGTCTGGTTTAACAGATAGCTAAGCTTAACTCCGGTCCAATTTCCGCTGGTTACCGGATTGCCATAACAGTAAAGGTCGGCGTACTCGGTGGTTTTTGGCATTTGTGTGAGTTGCTGATGGGACACGTTGTAGGTTGCGCCCGATAGGTCTGTTACTTGGAGAGTGCTGGCTGCGGCTGAAGCTAGAGCCAATGTTACTGTCAATAGCGCAATGATTATGAAGGTTGGAATGATTTTGTTATTCATTTATCTGCCTTCAACTAAATAATATGACACATGTCATACTCTTAAACTCTTCCCAAAATCAAAAACGGCAGCAAACGATATGTCAATTGCATAATTGTACCATGCGGCGAAGCCTTGGGGTATAGTTGAAGCGCTAAAAACTTCAGAAAACGTGTAGATTTCTGTTTTGCCCAAAGTATTCCTTTTGTTGCGTGCCGTATTGGCTGCTCAAGGTTTTGGTTTTCTTTATGCTTTTCGGTGCATCTCAATCGAAAAAAACTTGATTTACTGCGATTTCCTCGTCTGATGTTACTTTTATTTTGCCCTTGACTTGTTCGCCTAGCGAATAAATGGTTTTGTCGGCGTACAATTCGATTTGGCTTTTGGCATAATTGACTACAGTGGATTTCAGAATTTTGGACAGCCAACTTGGACACATAGAGCGACCGCTCACTTTGATGTGTTGACTATGTTTTTATCTTAAAAGACTTGTGAATCAATAATTTCCGCATTTTACTGATTTCTTTTAAGGCATTCAATTTCCCGAGAGTGTAGTAAGAAAAAGGAAAACAGCTTTTTGAAGTAATCAAAAGCAGAAGTGGGGGTTGACGCTTATGGGTGGGGGATTGTGAGTAGGTTTGTGGCTTCTTGTTCTGTCCATGCTTTCATGGTTGTGGTGCGGATGTTTCCCATACTGCCTACGCATAAGGCAATTGCTGCCATATCTTCATCTTTGGGGATTTCTACTATTAGCACAAAATCGTATCGCCCCATGGTTGTAAAGAACTGCATTTTTCCACCAGCGTTCTCTATCATTTTTCTGCTTTGTTTGACTCTGTCCGGGACCTCTGTGATGTTTTTTATGCCTTGGTCAGTCCAGTTTCCTAAAACAATAAAATTCGACAAAACTTCACCGATATATCTCTGAAAAGTTGACTATAAAAAGATTCTGAGTTTGATTTATGGCGAGTTGCCTGTGCGCTTATGGTGTGTGCTATAGTGAGGTCTGTGATCTTCCACGATTTTGTTAGGTATTGGCAATACCGAAATATGCTTATATTGCCTTCGCATGTCATATAGACAGGAGATTAAAAGACATGAATACGCAAGACAAAGTTAGATACACAATCCATGTGTCAGGAACTGTTTCTGACGCTGTCGAGACCCTCAACCAACTTCTCAAAACAAGCGGGTCTGAAGTTTTAGACAAAACCAATGTCAGTAAAATTACGCAGAAAGAAACTGGAGAAAACATAGATGAATACTTCCTTCTAGAAATAGGCAACGGCAAAGACGTAAGCTGTGCACTTGATATGAATAAAGCTGCGGGCTTGGTTTTTCCAACTAAAGTCGCTGTGTACACGAACGACCAAAAAACTTGGGGTTCTTTTTGCAAGCCGACTGAAGCACTTAGAGTTCTTGGTTTCACGGACCTAGAGCCATCTGGGCAAAAAGTGGAGATGGAACTAAAGCAAGCCGTTGATGCGATGGCTGTTAAAGGTGGAGATTAAAATATTCAGAGTTACCTTTGAAGGATGGTGATTGGATGTCTTGGTTAAAAGCTATGCGAGAAAAAGAGCCATCTGAACCGGCAAACCCAATCGGCATTGTTGTGATTGGAAATCTGCAGCCTGATATGATGGATACTCCCAAAGAGATGGTTCGAAGGTCTCTCAAAAACGCGCAGTTTAAAACTGTAGATTTAGGAAGAGGGGTTTCTCCAGGTACCTTTGCCTCAAAAGCAAAAGAAGTAAATGCCGACATCATAGCTGTTTCAGTAAATCTTACTCCTGCTAAAGAAAACCTGCCGAAGTTGCTGTCCGCAATTGAAGCTGAAGGGCTAAAGGGCAAAGTTGCTGTTATGATCGGTGGGGCAGCTGCCAAAAAAGAGGACGCAGATAAAATAGGTGCGTTGTTTGGGAAAACAAGAGAAGAGGCTGTAGGTTTAGCAAAGAAAATTGTCGAAGAAAAAGTAAAACAGTAACCCTTTGAAAACACTGGGTTTGTGTTACCTTTTTTCTTTTATTTCCATATTTCTATCATTGACTGTTTACCTTGGTATCCGACGACTTTCTGGATATCTGCGCTTTTGACCTTTCTCTTTTTTGGCGTTGAATCCAGTGAGTTATTGAAATAAACAAAATTCTCATCTATGCCTGTGATTGCTATCCAATGGGGTAGGTTTTCTTCTCCACAATATAGTGCGTTCGAAACTACCAGCGGGATGTGGTTTGAGCATAGGACGTTGTAGATGACTTGGTTGGTGATTGTGGCGCGTTTTTCTTGAACACCCAGCTTTTTGCATCTGGCTTTTCTTTCGTAAAAATGAAGTTTTAAAGCTTGTTCGTTCAAGTTTGAAATTGATTTGCAGACGGTGTCTATAAAATCGATTGCGCCATTTTTGCTGGTGACTTTTGCGTGAAAACTTCTTATTGCTGCTGCGTATGCTAAGCCGAATCTGCTGGTGCCGTAGATCTCTATCATGTTTGCTTCTCGCCATATGTCGATCTCTGAATCTTTTGTTAGCGGCATTTGTTCATCGAAATATTTCATAGCCATCATCAGTGATGCTGGGACACAAGTGAAATCGAAGTGTTGCTTATAGAACGGGACTTTAAGTTGGATTGTTTCGCAACGCTCTGGTTCCATAAAGATTCCTGTCTGCAAATATACAATTATCAGACCCTATAAGAAAGCGGTCAACATTGAGGACGATTTGTCCTCTTGTTGACCGGCTATTGTAGGTATCTTTTAAGTATTGCTTGTATGTGGACTTTGGGGTAGGCACCGACGATTCTTTCTGTCTCTTTGCCGTGGTGGAATACGATGATTGTTGGAATACCCATGATTCCAAAGCTGTTTGGCACGGTTTGGTTTTCGTCTACGTTTATTTTTCCGAAGGTTATTTTGCCGCTGTATTCTTTGGATAGCTCCTCAATTATGGGTCCTACCATTCTGCATGGGCCACACCAGGGTGCCCAGAAATCTACAACCAATACTTCGTGTGTTTGGGCGGCTGTTTGGAAGGTGCCGTCTGTTATGATGATTGGTTGGTTGTTTTGTGGTTGTTGGTTTTCTGTTTGGCTTAGCATGGCTTGGATTTTCTTTTGTCGCAGATTTTCTAGTTCGTTGTCTTTTGACATGTTTATCGCCTGTTGATCTTGTGAGTTTTATGGGTGTTTTCTTGCGGCTTCTCGTTGTTTCCATACGTTGCAGTATGGTACGTGGTCGCACATTTCTTCGGGTATGCCTCGTGGGCACTCAAATTTTTTCTCCATGATTAAACTTCCTGTGTGTTGATGAAATGCATGTTCAGAGAAATATATGTTGTGGTATTGGCAATACCAAACAATACCATTTATATGTAAGAAACACCATTTCACCTATATGGAAAGCATCAATCAACTAACAAAAAAAGGCGCAAACTGCACCGACCTACTCATCTGCCTATATAACCTCAAACCCGCCGACCTACAAGTCCTCCAAGCCGTAGCAAAAAACCAAAACGCAACCCTTGACCAAATCGCAAAAATCCTACAAAAAGACCGCAGCTCCATACACCGCTGCCTAGCCAAACTAGTAAGCCTAAATCTAGTAAACAAACAGACAAAAACCCTGAAAGGCGGCGGATATTACCACGCCTACACCATACAAGACCCAGCCACAATCAAAAAGTATGCCAAAGAACGCGTCGACGAGATAACCCAAAGCCTACAATCGCTTGTTGACAACTTCGAATCCGACCTAAAAAAACACCTATAGAAGCACCTGAAAATGTCCTTTGTTTTTAGCACAAAACAGCAAATTTACGCTATAGGCAAAGTAAAAGTTGGGGGTCAGCCAGGGGAGCTTCCGACTTTTCTGATAGGCTCCATGTTTTGGTTAGGGCAAAAAATGGTTTCTGACCCAAACAAAGGCATCTTTGACACAAAACAAGCCGAAACCATAATCAACACCATGCAAACCCAAAGCGACGTAACAGGTGTACCATTCGGGTTTGACATCGTTGGAACCACCGAGGTTGCCTTTGAAAAATACATAGATTTCGTAGCCAAACACAGTGATGCCCCCCTCATGTTGGATGCGATGAGTCCTAGTGCTCGGATGGCAGCTGCTGCTTTGGTTAAAAAGATGGGCCTTGCAGGCAGATGCATATATGACTCCGTTTATAGGGGCGTTTCAGAGGCAGAGCTAGCTAAGCTTAAGGAAAGCGGGATAGCGTCGGCAATTGTGTTGGCAGATAACCCTAAAAACAACAGCTTAGACGGCAAGCTGGTCATTGTGCAGGAAGCGCTGGCGTTGGCTGAGCGGGCTGGTGTTACTAAGCCGCTTATAGATACGACGATTCCGGCGTTTGCTCCCGATGTGGGCACCGCGGTCAGAGCTATAGCTGCCATGAAAGAGAAATATGGCTATCCTGTGGGTTTAGGCAGCGGAAACGTAGTTACAACTATGGGCTGGGTCAAAGCAAACATTGCTAAGGAATTTCGCAAAGGATGTGTAACTGCAACTAATTCGATTATGCAAACCGTGGGCGCCAATTATTTGATGTTTGGGCCTGCTGAGCAAGCAGAATGGGTTTTCCCAGCAGTAGCAGTAACCGATGTTTACATTGCGTCAGCAGCAGCTGATTTGGGGATACGGCCTCTTGAAGAAACACACCCAATCTACAAAGCTTTCCTTTGAGTGTAGGGTACGGTTTATTTAGAATCCAGCATATCAAACGCAGTTGTGAACCAAATGGAATGTGACCGATGTAAAGCAACTCTAAAAGAGGGTGAAACCTACAACATAAGTGGAAAAACCTTGTGTGAAGACTGCTTCATGTATGAGACAAACCCGCCAAAAGCATGCGACCCTTTGGCGGTTGCGTCAGCGCTGTCGGTG
>JBJKPJ010000168.1:0-5947 GCA_046706605.1 Bathyarchaeia archaeon
GGTTTCAGCATACCCCATCCCCTTAGCAAAAACCAACTCCGCTTGCTCATAGACTTTGAAGAAATCAGCGGAAACCTCTTTTTTCTGTAATCCCACCGCATCAACGCCTGTGGTTATCACTTCATCGGCTAATTTATCTATGTTAGAGATTTCCACATCCTCCATGGTGGCGTCGTTAATTACTGGTCCGCCTTTTACGACATAGATAACTTTCAGCCCCATATTCTTTAGCTGCTCGACCAGCAGCGTATCAAAAACAATTTCGCCTGCGTTGTCCGCTAAATACAGAACACTATGCGCTTTTTTTGCAAACTCATAGGCTTTGTCAATGTCATCGATAACTAAGTCTTTTGCTGCCTCTCTTATGAGGCCTGCCAAGTTTTTTAGGGTAAACTTGTGTCCTGGAATATCAAATTCCATAACGTTACCCACGATAGCGCATAGGCAGGCTTTTTTGAAGCGTTCCTGCTGGTTGATGCCTGACTCCACGTATTTTTTAGCGTGAGGACGCATTTTAAGCGCTTTTTGGTTTGCCATTTTTTTACTGAATTTGTAGGGATCATTGTTGCCTGTGAGTTCGCGGATCATACGATCACGTTTAGTGCCGATTTCTGCCGCAACTGAGGTGGGTTTGAACTCGCGGTTTAAAAGTTTAACAATTTCAGCCAGACACCTAAAACGCAACGCTGGGTTTGTTGTTGCTTGGTACGTTTGCGTTTGTGCCCGACTAAGCAGGCACGATTCGCATTCAGGTTCAACCTTCAAGGTATTCACATTTACGGATTGGTTGCATCGGCAAAAGCACGCATCACACTATATGGGTTTTTCGCTTTTACGATGCCGCTTGCAACAAGAACTCCATGAGTTCCAAGCTTTAGAGCCACGGAAACATCTTCGGGCTTGCTAATCCCGGCCCCACAGAGGATTGGCATGTCTGGATTGATTTTATGGACTAACGTAACTGTGTTGGTGACTATTTCTGGTTTAGCTTTTGAAACTGCTATTCCACTTCCGATGAGTTCCGGCGGTTCAATAGAAACAATGTTCGGGTGCATAGCTGTCAAGGCAAAACTTACAGATGGATTGTTTGCGCAGACGCATGAAACAAGCCCGTTTTCACGTGTCAATGTTATTATAGTGTCGATGTCGGCGAGTTTAAGCTGCCGCTCAGAGTGGTTAATCAAGGTTCCCACAGCGCCCGCTTCCTTAACAGCATCAACCAAAACATGTCCAGTGCAGCTTCCAGGCTTAATGGGGTCTATGTGTTGTGCAAAAACAGGGATTTCTACTGCTTCAGCAACTCTGGCGAGGTCTGCTAATTGGGGTGCAACAATAAAGTTAGCGCCGGTTTCGTCAGCTGCTTTTTGGGCTTGCTTTGCCAATTCGACGGCTTTTTTTCCGGTGGATTCAAGGTATGTCTTGAAGTTTACAATAATAAGAGGTGTTTGTAGATTCATGTTGTTCCTCGGTTATGGGTAGCTTTTATTTTGTTTATAATTTTTTGCTTTTGACTTGTCGGTAATTAACGTTGCTTGGTTCATTTAGAGGAGAATTTAGTTAGGCGGCTTTGTTTACTGCTTCCTCGGTTAACATGCCAATTAACTGCCCCTCTTTCACAACAGCTGCACGCCTAAACCCCTTCTTTGTCATGTACTTCATGGCTGAAATCATGTTTTCCTCGGCTTGCAGAACAATCAGCGGCGTGTAATTGACGTTTTTAGCAGCAGTCTTTGCGGGGTCTTTGTGTTCATCGACGATTTCTCTTAGCAGTTCACGGTCATTTATCATGCCAACAGGAATTTGGTCTTTGACAATCAGCAACGAATTCACGTTGTTTTGAAACATCTTATCCACAGCGTCAGCCAAAGTTTCGTTGAAGGCAACTTCGATTGCGGGTAGTTTTGTGCCCGCCTGATTGCTAACTTCTGCAATGTCTATGCCGCGCCTCCAGATGTCATCTAGCATTTCGCTTACCCGCTCAATCTGACTAGAGTCACTTGAGTAAAACGTGTCCACGTAATAGAATGCGGCTTCTGTTTCATCATCGCTCAGTGGGGGCATCTTGAACATGAACAGGTGTTTGTCATCAACAGTGAGCATCGTGAGGTAGCTTATTGGGACATGCTTCACTTCGTATTCTCTGCCTAGCTTTTGGGCAGGTTCCAAGTTATCTAAGTCAATTGAAGCCATGATTTTGACTTTTACACCTTTTTTGAAGTATTTCGCTATGGGATCATTTGCAGCAAGGCAGTTGATGCTCTGGGAGGATGTGATAATTACTATTTCTTTTTTGGCAGATTCCAAAATCTTGGTTAACTTGTTCCAAGCTTCTTCACCGCTCTTGATGACCAAGGTTTCGCCGATGGGGACCCCTGTTTTTAATTCTTCGATGCGTCTTTGCGCGTCAACACCACCAGACCACATCTGTATAAAAAACGCCTTCAAAACAGAGATGAACATTCTATCGTTGATCCACAATCCCTCGTCTTCAAGGTTCAAAACTGACGCCTCGTTCCCAAAAGGCGCATAGAGGATGGCTTCTTCTTCGTCTTTTATTAGGAATCTTGGGAAAAACTTTGAGTTCATGTTGATGTGGCGGATTTTTATGTTAAGCTGATCTTCTTGGATGTTTTTGTTCATTCGCTCGACGACTTTGAGGTTTTCGGGGGCGACGTCAGTGATTATTTGGGTTTGTACGTTGCGTTCAGATGGGTTCACAACGGCGTCAAAGATTCCTGCGATGTCCTCTTGAATTAGTCCCAGCGTGGTTGTTAAGACGGTGATTTGGGATTTAGATTCTTCAATCATATTAAGCATTTTTGAGTGTATCTTTTTTTTGCCTGTTATAATTGAAAATTTAGCTACAGGATATTCTGATTCTGGGGCGCTAATGGATTCCCAAGCTGTCAGCAAATCCTGTTTTTGGTCGGTGAGGCTGAGGATTTCGTTCTTTTTGGAGTTTATAAAGTTGTCAACCAACAACTCAAATGCGACTATAGTGAATCGAGTGGGGCGTTCCAGTGTAGCTTCGATGAAGCCTTTTTCTTGAAGTTTCTTGAAGGTACGATAGGCTTGAACGCGTTCCATTTTTAGTCGTTTAGCTACAAAGCTTGTTGATTGGACTCCGCTTTTGGCAAGAAACATGTAGACCTGGATTTCCCGTTTTGATAAACCCAAACCCTGCAAAAACCTTGTTACGTCTTTTTCGCTCATCTATTCTCCGCCATTCAAAAACCGCTAAACAATATGATACTCTAACGTGTTAATAAATTGTATCTTTTTTGACACAACAAAACACAATAACAACGCATTACCCCAACGTTTTCTGCTGGGTTTTATGCTCACTTTTTGCTTTCTTAGCAGGCTTCCACGATTTACGAATAAAATCTGGGTAATCGCCGTTCTCATCCAGTAGCAACCTGAGAAAACTCGTGGTTTTCTCGTCAGTTAAGTATCCGCTGCCAAAATCTCCCCACTCCACTTTAAGGCTGGCAATTTCCCTATCCCGCTCCACCTTGGCAATAACCGATGCCGCAGAAACAACCACAAACGTCCTATCTGCTTTGTGTTTCGAGACAATTTTGGGTTTAAAAGAAAGGCACTCACTTATGTGGCAACCAAACCGTTGCTCCACCACATCCGCCGCATCAACATATGCCTCATCAGGTTTTAGGATTTCAATAATTTTTGCCATGGTTTGAGCTTCAAGCCTATTGAGCTTATGCAACGTTCGATTGCTCTGCACGACTTTATCAATTTCGCTTGGCAAAACTTTGATTACATGGTGACTTTGGGTTAACTTTATGATTTCAGGATAAAGCATCTCACGTTTCTTGGCTGTAAGCAGCTTAGAGTCTTTCACTCCCAACGCTAAGAGTTCTGCTAGATGCTCTACTTGGAACGCTACGCCTGCAATCACAAGTGGACCCACAACACAACCGCGCCCCGCCTCATCAACCCCAGCAACCAGCATCGTGCATCCATCCTGAATGAAAAAAGGGTTGGAGTTCTAGGCTATATTGCTTTTCCACGACGTGGCTGACGCGGGATCTTGATTAGCAACTCAAAAATCAGTCTAAGGTGACTGATTGTTCTAAATAGGTTATTAACACTATAGGCTGCCTATTTTCTATACTCAAAAGCGTAAAATACTCTTTGTGCTGATTTCTCGTTTCGAGGAAAAGGTCTTTATAAAATTAGCGTCATCAGATATGTTCTTAATTGCACTCTTTTTCTCCTCTTTCATATGGAAGGCTATAGAGTTTAATTTTTGTAGGTTAGGTAGGCTCTTTGGCGACAGCTCAACAGTCAAGACACGCCTGAAGTTGTCACAGCCGTCGCGTCCGCACTCAAGATCCACATCATCCTTGCGTCTGCGGGGCCAGACTCGTCATCGCCCACCCACCAGAAAACTAGCTTGTCAGCCTTTAAACATTAAGGTACCTTCAACATTAACGCCTAACGTATCGTTAAAGTTTAAAGGTTGCAAAACCATATGCTCCTGAAAAGCTGATGTGAACATGCCGTTTTGTCGAAAATGTGGACGTTATCTTTCCCAAGACAGCGAAAGCTGCACCGAATGCGGGACATCAACAACAGCTGCAATGATTAATATCAAAAAAATTACCAAAAAAGCATCAGCCAACCATGTAGCCAAAGTTGTAGTCAACCCTAAAGTAGCAAAAGCCATGATTCCCTATGAAAACCCCATTTTAGTTAAACAAGTGGTCTCACCAGGAGCAGCCAAAACCACTGCGCTTGCCAAGGCTATCAAAGTAGCGGTCCCAGCTAAAACCGTAGTCTCAACCAAGACGGTCCACCCTGCTAAACCAGTTGTTCCCGCCAAACCTGTCGCCGTTGTGGTTTATCCCTCACATGAAATCATGAAAAGCAACGTATCCCTCAAAGAAGACATTCTTGCCAACCCTCAAGACTACGAAACCCAAACCTTCGATTTCAACCTCAAATGTCCCAACGATCATCTATGGTCAGCAGGCAAAGCACTTCCTGTATCAAATGGCAAAGCATATTGTCTCAAATGCGGCGAGCGGCTAATGAAACCCACGCGCAAAAAAATCCGCAGACGTCATCGATTTTAATTCAAATTTCTTAGAGTTTGACGCTTATTTCCACGCCATCGCCGCCTACTTGGATGTAGCGGCTTTTGTAATTGCCTGAGTTTCGAACATAATCCAAGTAATCCGCCATCTGCTCTGCAAAAATGCCTGCGTTATCGGCAAAAACCACTGTGCCCATCCCAAGTTTGCCTTCAGCCAGTTTGAGGTATTTTAGGTACTCATCTTTTTCGGCGTCGATGAAGACAAAATCAAATGGTCCCTTCAATGTGGGAATCAATTGAAGCGCATCGCCTACGATAACGGTGATTTTTGGCGGGATGGCTGCTTTGTCTATGTTTTTTACGGCAAGTTCCGCTTCGTCACTGTGAATTTCGATGGAGACAATTTCAGCGTCTGAAGCTAGTTCTTTGCCCATCAAAATCGCTGAGTAACCAATCAGGGTGCCAACTTCCAGTACATGTTTGGGTTTGGCTTTCTGCACTTCCTCAACCAAAAACCTGCCTTTGCGGGGTCCAATGATAGGCAGAAAAACTTTTTCAGCTGCCTTCTCAATTTGCCGCAAAACCTCGTCGGAGCTTTTCAACTGTGTTTGGGTCATAGAGGCACCTTGATTTTGTCGATAAAATGAGCCTGCAGCTTAGCCAGTTTTGGTGCAATAACAGCTTGGCAGTAGGGTTCTTTTGGGTGCAGTTTATAGTAATCTTTGTGGTAGGTTTCGGCTTTGTAGAACTCTTTTAGGGGTACAACTTCGGTGACGATGGGTTTGTTCCAGATGCCCTCTTTGTTGAGTTCGTCAATGAGATTTTCTGCGGTGGCTTTCTGTTCTGCACTATTGTAGAATATGGCGCTTCGGTACTGGGTGCCAACAT
>JBJKPJ010000169.1:0-1517 GCA_046706605.1 Bathyarchaeia archaeon
GTACAAACCATTAGAGAGCGTCCTAACCCAATCCACTGGACCAGTTGAGGTTGCGCAAAAATTCCGTGAACATGGTTTTTCTGACGTGTACATCGCTGACTTGGATGCCATAATTGACTGCAGTTCATCTTTTCAGCCCTTTGCGCGACTAACCCAAAAAACCCAGCTTAACCTCTGGGTTGACGCAGGCATAAGCAACCTTGATCGCGCTCAGCAATTGCTAGAAAGTGGCGTCTCAAAACTTGTTGTGGGAACAGAAACGTTGCAAACCAAAAAGTTTGTGGACCAAGCCATCCAGAAGTTTGGAACTGAGCGGGTCGTAGTCAGTTTGGATTTGAGGGGCGACAAAGTACTGGTTAGATTGGGGTTTGACGGTTGCAAAAGCCCTCTTTGTCTGTTGAAGGATTTCAAAGCGATGGGCGTTTCGCAGGTGATTGTTTTAGATTTGCTCCGCGTGGGTAGCGGTGAAGGCGTAGACACTGCTTTCCTCAAAAAAGTCATAGCCGAAGTAGGCGTTGATGTTTATGTAGGTGGCGGAGTACGCGCCATCAGCGATTTGGTGGAGCTCAAAAACATCGGTGTGGCGGGCGCTTTGGTCGCAACTGCACTTCACAATGGCAAACTCTCCATTGACGAGCTAAAAAAAGAAGGCTTCCTGTAGCTATGCTTGTTTTGCCAAGCACACAATCCCACCCAGCTGGGTTAGCCGCCTGCCTGCGTTGGAATCTGAGTTAATGACGCGGGTTTTTATGCCGTTATTTGCGGCTATTTGCATGAGGCGGTTTATTCGGTTTTTTTGTCGGCTCTGGGCAAGGTAAGTGTTGGTTAGCATTAGGTATTCGGGTTGTGGTTTTCCTTTGGCTTGCGGGTTTAAAATGAGACTTTCAGCTTCCTGTAGCGAAAAAAGCACCAGGTTGTCGGTTTTGCTAAGGCGCCGTTCAAGGATTTCCAGCAGATTCTCTGTTTCTTGGTCAACATTTTCTTCAATAAGCTGCTTAAAACCTGCGGTTTTTGTTAAAGCTGCAACCTGTTGTGGTGCGATTGCTGACCCTGTAATTTGTGAGAGAGCGGCTTTGTTTGCCCCCTGCACCAGCCAAGTGTGGTGGGCTTTTACGTGTCCCAGAAAATCCGCTGCATAGGAAGTTCTTGGCGGGGAAGCAACTATGATGCTTTTTATGCCTTCTTTTAGGACGGGGCGGAGGGCATTTATTATGTTTTCGTGGAAGGCATAGAGGGCTTTCGTGTCTTTTCGGTCGGTTAGAGTGATAGTTTGCTGTTGTTTGGCAACTTGGCTGTAGATGTGCCACAGCGCAGCGTGGTCTGGTTCGATGCCCACTAAGACGGCAACAGGGTATCGGCGCCTGTAGTTTTTAGGTTTCATACTCTTCGCCTTATCATTTGGGTCTGGCAGTATTTTAGCTGTCGCATAACTCCAAAAAAACCTCAAGTGGAAACGGCATGTTTATCAAACCCAAACCCGTTTTAACGGAATTTATGATAGAAGTTGACAATAGAAA
>JBJKPJ010000170.1:0-10904 GCA_046706605.1 Bathyarchaeia archaeon
CACTCTATCTAGCGTTGGTTTCTGGCAAGGTGGCTGGGGCAGCGCTGGATGTTTTTGAAGATGAGCCGCCCAAAGACAGCAAACTGCTCAAGCTTAACAACGTGATTGCTACACCACATATGGGGGCGCAAACCCATGAAGCTCAATACAAGGCAAGCATACAAATAGCTAACGCGGTTATTGAAACACTGGAAAAGATGTGAAAGAGCGCTTGGTTGACATCAGACCCTTCAAAGCCATCAGGTACACAGAACATGCTGGAAAACTTGAAGATTTAATCACGCAGCCATACGATAAAATCGACCCGCAGATGCAAAAAGAATATTACCAAAAGTCACCCTACAACTATTGCCGACTAATTCTACCTCTTGAAGAAAACAGGTATCAAACCGCAAGCCAGCGAATCCAAAACTGGCTAAACCAAGGTATCATGGCAAGGGAATCGTTGCCAGCTGTTTTTGTTTCCCGCCAAGAATTCAGTTTGGATGGAAAAAAGTTTGTGCGCACAGGTATTATTGCTGCTCTTAGGCTTTATCCTTATGGCGAAAACATGGTGTTTCCACATGAAGCAACCTACAAAGCACCAAAAGCAGACCGCTTAAACATGCTGCGAACCGTCCAAAAAGACCTTGAATGCGTTTTCCTGATTTATCAAGACTCCCAACAAACAATCACCGCGTTTTTGAAGCAAACTGCACAGACCCAGCCCGCAATTCAAGTTACTGATTCGTTGGGCGTTAAACACACGGTTTGGGTGGTTTCTGATCCCCAAAAAATCAAAGCGCTCCAAGAAGATTTTGCCTCTAAAACTATGGTGATAACGGATGGTCACCATCGATACGAAAGTGCATTGGCTTACCGTGATGAGATGCGAAGTAAAAGCGCTTGGAGTGAAGATTCGGCGTTTAACTTCCACATGTGCTATCTGGTTCCTGTCGACGATGAAGGATTGGTTGTTTTGCCCACACACCGCCTACTCAAAAGCTACACGCTCACCGACGAAGTTTTAGAGGGTTTCAAGTTTTTCTTTGATTTATCCAAAATAACCCCGGCGGTGCAATCTATCGAAGCCTTCTTAAAAAGCCACATCAATGAGCATGCCTTCTGCATGTACACTGGTAAAGACGCTTACGGCTTAACCTTAAAACATGACAAAGCTGTGTACGACTTTGTGAAAGCTAATGTGTCTAAGGAGACAAAGGTTTTTGATGTGGTGATTTTGCGGGACATCGTTTTTAGGCATATCCTAAAGACTGGTCAATTAATCATTGATGATGACATCCTGTATGTCCGCTGGACCAAAGAGGCCCTGGAAAAGGTAAACCAAAACGAAGCTACGTTGGCGTTTCTTGTTAATCCCATTTCTGCCCGAACCGTTGCAAAAATCGCGCAACAACATGGTATTTTGCCTGAAAAAAGCACTGATTTCTATCCTAAGCTGGCTTCTGGGTTCATGATGATGGATATTTCTGATAGTGAAAAACTTTAAGTGGATTATTTAACGAATTTTGTGGGTTGCCGCTTGAAGCGTTTTTTGCAAACAGTACTGCAGAAATGGTAGGTTTCGCCTTCATAAGTAATTTTGAACTTTGCAGTGTTCTCATCTAGTACTGCACCGCAAACTGGATCACGCATTGTCATTTTGTTGTTTTAAAGCCTCAACACTGATTGTATGCTTCATGCATTTATTGTTAGTGGTAGCATATCGGGGAAACACTGAACTGATGTGATTTTTTCTATGGCCTACTTTATATAAAGGCAGAAAATTGGCAGTTGAAGATTAAATGAGGTGGGGGATTACTCGTTTTGTTCGCTTCATGTACTCCGCGTAGCTGTTGCCCAGTTCGGTTTTGAGGACTTTTTCTTCCACGTAAATCCTATAGCCATACGCAATGGCAAAGATTGTCGCGTTCACAAAAGTTGCCGCTAAAGATTGAACAGCCAACCCCATGCCCACTAGAAAAATCAGAACCCCCGTATACGATGGATGCCTAATCAAGCGGTAGGGTCCCCAATCTACCACTTTATGCTCCTGTTGAACGCCTATCACGCCAGAGAAATACCGCCCTAACACGGCAATAGCCCACTGCCTAAACACAATTCCAGCTGCCATGGCAACAATACCCACAAAATATATCCAGTTAGGCAGAAACCAGGTGCCCATCTTGGCAAAAACCGCTGAAAACCCCATTACAGCAACCCACGAGAAAATCACCAGCATGTTTGAGCCAAAATTTCTTCGCTGAACTCTTGCACCGTGGCGTCGTAGTGCTGGAATGATTACTCCGCCTATTTGTTCACAAACAAAAAAACATACAATGGCAATTGCAAAGCCTAAAGCGGCGTAGTTTGATGTGAAGATGATGGCGAACATAGGTATCAGTATCCAAGAATCAAACTTTTAATTCTATCCCAAACAACCCCGATAACTTGTGTCTCAAAACTTGTTTTGCTTTTCTGGTGCTCTATTTTTTTGGTCGACATATATCGGTTTTGGAAACTTGTTTTTTAAGTGTTGACTGCGAATAGGGGTTGAGAAGGAATGGAGATATGGAGAAGGCTTCATTATTCGCGTTAAGATCCGAAGTGTTGCCGACTGCGTTTCTCATACTATTGGGTGCCATTGACTGCGCAACCACAGTGTTTGGCGTGCTCTACCGCGGTGCTGTTGAGCTAAATCCCTTTATGACTGGAATTGTGAGTTCGAACATTTTGGCTTTTATGGTGTTGAAGCTTTTTGCAACGTTTCTGATTGGGTTCACTTACCTGTTTGCTAACCGAGTTTTAAACAAAACCGAAAACAAAGAAACCAAAACCTTCCGGTATTCAAAGTCCATCATGCGGTTTGCTTATATGGGGCTGGCTGTCTTTTTTGTATCGGTTGTCGTAAACAACTTTGCAGTTCTCTTAGCTTAGAGCCTCCAAAATGAGAAACTATCCTGCGGTAAAGCATAAGTCAAATATTTAAGTGGCAAATAATCTAAAATACGGTAGTAGCGCGCCTTTAAATAAAGAAACGCTTAACTGCTCAAGTATGCCTATTAGGTACGGGAAGACCAAAAATGCCATTGAACCTATTCCGCAAAAATAAAGAGCCAAAGCAAGAAACACTATCTGTGCCAACGCAAGAAGAACAACCAAAACAAGAAACCCCACCAGCAGAAGTTGCCCCTGAAGAGCCAAAACCTGAACCCACGGGTGCCGAACAAGAACCAACCCAACAAGAGCCAATCCCCGAATCCGCTGCACCAGCTGCTCCGATGCCTGAACAGGAACCTGAGCCACCCGTCCCAGAGGAAACGCAAAAAGCGGCCGAACCCGAAAAACCCTCAACTGAAGAAAAACCCGAAGCCTCAGCTAAAACTTACCTCAAAGCTATGCCTCTAAAAGACCTCTCTGACGTAGAAGACATCAAAAAAGAAGTAAAAAATGGCAATATCATCATTTTAAGAATCACCCCTCTTGCCAGCAAAAGCATCGAGGATGTTAAAACTGCGGTAAATGACCTTTTTCAGTTTGCTGAATCTATTGGTGGTGACATCGCTCGTTTAGGTGAAGAGCGAGTTGTTGTGTGCCCTAAAACGGTGAGGATTTGGCGAGAAAAATCGCCAGCGCCTGTTTCAAGTCCACGTGACCCTTTGCCTACAACAGCCTAAACGTTTCCAGTATTGCTGGAACTACTGTATTCATTCCTGCTTTGTTTGCCATAAAGCCAGCAAGCGTCATGGTTTTCTGTTTTTCGCCGTGCACTACAAAGATGCGTTCAGGCTTAGGATTAAGGTGGGTTAGGTAGTTTACTAGTTGGCGTCTGTCTGAGTGTCCTGAAAAGCCCTCGACAGATTCAACCTGCATCTTTACTGATAAGGCGACCATTTTGCCTTCGTTATCCATCATGGTAACTTCATTTACTCCTTTCTGGACACGTCTGCCCATAGTGCCTTCGATTTGGTAGCTGACAAAGATTATGGTGTTGCGTTCATCATTTGCCCAGTTCTTGAAGTACTCAATGACTGGTCCGCCCTCCAGCATACCGCTGGTTGCCAAAACGATGCAGGGTTCGCCTTCCATTATGCCTTGGCGTACGCTTGGGTGCTCAACGATGGTGAAGTAGTCGGATTGGAAGGGGTTAACTTCTTCGTGGAGGATGCTGTGCCGCACTTCTCTGCCGAGGTATTCGGGGTAGGCGGTGTGGATGGCTGTTGCTTCGCTAATCATGCCCTCGATAAAGACAGGGGCTTCTTTCATTAATCCACGTTTCATGTAGCCATCGATAATTAGCATGATTTCTTGGGCTCTGCCCACGGCTGGAACTGGAATGAGAACTTTGCCTTTACGTTCCAAAGTTTGGTTTACAATTCTAGCCATGGTTTCTTCTGCTTCCATACGTGAGGGCGTAAAGTCGTCTGAGCCGCCGTAGGTGCTTTCGGTAATGACGGTTTCGATGCGTGGAAACTCTGTTGTTGCCGCTTCTAAAAGCATGGTGCGGGCAAATTTGTAGTCGCTGGTATAGACGATGTTGTGTAAGCCTTCGCCTATGTGGAGGTGAACCATGGAGCCGCCTAAAATGTGGCCTGAATTGTGCAGAGTTAAACGGATGTCTGGGGCGATGTCTGTTACAACGCCGTATCTGAGTGAAATTGTGTGTAGAACGCATTCACGGACATCTTTTTGGTCATAATATGGGGTGATTCCCTGTTTGCTGGCAACATCAAGATAATCCAGTTGAAGCATGGTCATCAAGTTTGAGGTTGGGGCTGTGCAGTAGATTGGTCCGTCATAGCCGTATTTGAAGAGAAATGGTGCAAGTCCGCAGTGGTCAAGGTGGGCGTGGGTAATCACTACGGCGTCCAGTGAATCGAGCTGGAATTCGGGGCAGTCAAAACGAGGGAAACCCTCAAAGGGTTTGTTTGAACCTGGATTAATTCCGCAGTCAATCAAAACGCTGCTTTCGCGTGTTTTAATCAGGAAGGCTGAGCGTCCGACTTCTTGTGCGCCGCCAAGCACAGTCATGCGTATGTCGCCTACATCGTAGGTTTTAGGTCGGAAAATTCGTTCACCAACCGTGCGCAAGATACGTTCGCGTTCTTTGCTTTCTGAATGCATATAATGACGCATATGAGTAACAATTTTAGATTTAATAGGTGGACTGCGCAGTACGCGTGGGCGCCACTTGGTTTTCTTGATGATTTCCTGCAAAACCGCGCCGTTTCTGCCGATAACCAAACCAGGTTTTTTGGTTTCAATAATGATTTCGCCAAGGCTTGGATCAAAGTTAATGTCTGTTATTTCTGCTTCTGCAGGGATTAGTTCTTTGGCGATTTTTTCCGCTTCAACTTCAGGGATACGCACGGATGGGTCGGGGCGTATGACTATTCTTTTTCGGATAACGCCAACGATTTCAGCCACTATGCTGCTTTGATCCACTAGAATTTCTGGTTTTTTGGTGTAGACCGCAAGCATTGGTCCTTCATATTCAATTCTGGTAACTTCTGCTTCGCGGGGAACTTTCTCCAGAATATAGTGGCTGATTTCTATCTTATCTTTGTCTTTCTCTTTATCTTGAGAACGAGCCACAGTTTTTAACTTCCTGCATCGAGTAGGTTACGTTTCTCGTCTTGAGTTAATTCTTTGTAACCAAACTCATCGATAACTATGATGTTGTAGTTGTTGCCGCTTGCCACATCACGTTTCATGGCTGCATTAACCGCTTTAACGACGGTGGGCAGCAACTCGGCAATGGTCATGCCCTCTTTGTATTTATCCTCTAAGATGCCGTATGCTACGGGTGAACCGGAACCTGTGGAGACAGATTTCTCTTCAGTGAGGCTACCGTAGGGGTCTAAATTATACACATGTGGACCTGTGTCGTCTATGCCGCCGACCAAAACCTGAGTTGCCAGGGGAACATACCTTGCTGAGAACAGCAGGTTAGCAACAAGTCTAGCCGCTGTAGCAATAGGCATGGGGCGGTTTAGGTTAATTTTGTAGAGGCTGGCATTAGCCGTTAGAATGTCTACTACTCTTTGTGCATCCGCGACGGTTCCTGCGATGGTCATGCCCATGTGGTCGTCGATTTTGTAGACTTTTTTGCCAAATTTGTGTGCGACATAAAAGCCCATGGTTACTCGGGTGTCTGAGGCTAAAATTACGCCATCTTTGCAGACGACGCCTATGGTTGTTGTACCTTTAAGGACTAGTTGGCTAGTTGTGTTGTTTTGTGACATTTGGTATTGCTCCCTAAAACTCCGGTTCGCGGAATGCCATCCACTTGGAAGTGCAACATGTAATCTTTCTGAGCGCCTAATTAATATTTCGCCAAAAGGTTCTGTTAACTTAGCGTTGGATGGTATTTCTCTGCTAGCACTCGTGAGAGAAAATGTCTCGAAATGTTCCTAAAATTTTTCCATGATAACTTTCGTAGGATATTGAGTTAAGTAACTAGCATGAAAACAGATAAAAAGTTTTGTTCTATTGACTTATCGTTGTGTTTTATTTGTATTCTATGTGTAGCCACATTTGTAGCAGCGTTCTGCTTTTATGCCCACTTTAGCACCGCACATAGGACAATACTTAAAGTTTCTTTTGTCAATTTCAAATTTCCATTCTGTCAAAGATACCCTATTGATGCTATGGATATGTTCTGTTTTTAAAGATTGGCTGAATTAGGTTCTCGCTGCATGAACCGGCCAGTCCTCTAATTGGGAAGATGTTTGTTTTTTCCCCAAATTTTTAAACAAACTTTTCGAAAATTAATTGGTTAGGGGCTGGTTGTTCCATGTCGCTCTTATCTTCTCTGCACAAGAAGCTAAGACATTCTAACAATCACCTAACCTACCAAATTTGATTGGGAAAAAGTAAGCAATGATCTTAGGACAGGAGAAAAGTTTGGGTGGGTAGGTTTAGCCGTGGGCTAACACTGACAAGGCAAAATGGAGAAAAAACCCTTATTTTGCGTTAGCCGCCAAACCTACTCAACCTGCCTTGGCATCCATTCTCTTGCAATACATATTCCATAAAGATTCAAAACCAATATAACATGTTGTGATTACAGATTGAAGCAACACTTGCTTTCCTTACTTGGGTCGGAAAAGGTGGGGCAGCTCTTTTGATTGGGAAGGCTTGCCGTTAATTCTAAACTTAAGAGGCAGCTGCCTGATTTGGAAAGGAGATAAATCAAGTACTACAGTTTCTTTTTTCTGTAGGAACCCGCTACATACCTACTTTTTTTGTCTTGGAACAATTGTTCTCAGTGTTAATTTTCGGGTGATGGCTGAAACGGAATTGATCTACTGTTTCGTCAGGGTATTTTGGAACAATTTCAGTTTTGTTCATTTAATGCTTAAAAACGTCGCAACAATACTATACCATTCCTGATGGGGCTAGCGGAAAATTTGGCTAAGAAAAATGAAGCGGTAAAAGTTCTTCATTTTGACCGAGACATCACCTTTCTTAAGACGTCAAAAGAAATTTTACAGCTTTTCGGTAATTTCGAGATAGATTTAGCTGCAAATATTTCTGAAGCCAACAAAGCATTGACGCAGAAACAATATGATGTAATTGTTTGTGGATATAACCTAGATGACGCTGGCTATGTTAATGGTATTGATTTTTTCAAGAAATTAAGAGCAGACGGCAACAAGACGCCTTTTATTCTGTTTACAATTCATGATGAAATTGAAAAGACCGCTCTAAAGCTAGGAGTTACAAAATTCATCGACAAAAACAAAGACTGCGAAACAGTCTATACTCGCTTGTCAAATAGCATCAGGGAAGCAAAGAGCACCATAAAATGATTAATAACACTTAGTCAGATTTTTGCTGCGATCATTATGCCGTTCCCATTTCTCGCTTCGTCTTTTGTTTTTCATCCATTACTGTTAAGAGAAAAAGTTGCCGTTCAACAAGTTACCGCAACCCTTCAAAGCGCCAAGATTACGCACAGAAAAGGTGTTAAACAAAAGACCGCTGGTAGCATTCTTCGTGTCTAACGGAGGTAGCTTTCCGTGAAGCTACCCTCTGTCCTTCAACGATGGGTTGATGACATATGGCGCAAAAAATCTGCCCGTTTTTCTGCATCTGGATTAAGATTCTGTGGTTTATTACATAGTGATTTAATGCCACATCTCTCACTTCTCCACTTTAACCCTTAGTCAATTAGCAATAAAATGCGTTTTCGTCAAAATTTCTTTACTAAATTTAGTCAAACTTTCTTGACTAACTTATCTGTAGCTTAAAAGCGCCTTCTATTTGGTGTTTTTCGGGGTTCTGAGAGTTTTGTTGGCTGCAATTTTTAGTGGTAACTTTCCGATGATAAATTGGCTTGTTTTTATTCTTTGAATTTGGCTTTTAAGTGTCTGATGATAGGGTTTACCTGTCCATCCATGTGGAAGTACTGAAAGCTTTGGGTCTTCTTCTAAGATATTTGTGAATATTATATTTCGATTAGGATGTCGGTTCCTTCAACTTTCAAGTTATATGTATTGAGGTCATGTCCGTGTACCACTAGGGCTTTTCCTGTTATCACGTCAAAGCTTGCATGATGTTTTGGGCAAACCACTACTCTGCCGTCTAATTTTCCTTTCGAGAGGGGCTCACGCAAATGGCTGCAAGAATTGTCGATAGCATAAAAGTTGCCTTCTATGTTTGTTATTAAATACTCGTTACCTTCAATCATAAAAGACCGCATTTCTCCAACAGGAATGTCGGTGGTTTTAGCTACTTTGACATAACTTGAGCTGCTAATAACGGCATAGTTTTCTGATATTTTCATCTTTTCCATGTGCTATAGTCATCTTTAGAATATTTAAAAAATATGAATCAATACTCATGATTTTCAGTGTTAAATTATCAACTACTACTATACCAACCACTTTGGTTTTAGATACTGGCTTTTTGCAAAGATTTTTAAGCAGTTTGCGATGAAATAGCAAATGATAGGAGATGCAATCCTTCTCGCCAACCGCTTTTTTCCTCAACAAAGCGTCAAAGCGTCCTAAACCTCACCACTGGCAACCTCAAACTCAACAGCAAAGCAAAAAACACTTATGTCTAACATAGCGAACGGAAAACAACTGAAGCCTAAACAGGAACTGCAAAGGAGAGTGATTTAAACGATGCTCTGTCTCATCTTGCAATCGTTTTAAATATTGGCATCTAATTAAAATTATTACGTGATTTTTGAATGACGATTGCTTTAACAGTTCCAAGTCTAGTTGTGACTTTAGTATCTTTGGTGATTTTGTGGATTGTAGTTTCAATTCCTGTTTGGCTTGCAGGAAAAGCCATAACAGGTGGAAAAGCCACGTTCGGGGATGCTTTGCTTGCAACTTTAGCTGGACCTATCGTTTATGCTGTTGTCACCTTCCTTGTCGACTTTTTCTTAAGCACGCTTATTGGGTCGAGCGCATTTGTTTTCGGCTACATTCTTGCGTTAATTGCTTGGGTTTGGGTTTACAAAGCTAGCTTTAAAACAGGATGGCTAAGAGCAATACTTATCGCAGTCTTGGCATGGATAATATTTGTAGTGCTAAGCAGCATAGTTGGCGCCATTTTTGGCGTAACATATCCATCACCCTTCTTCCCCCCCATCTAAAAAATGGGTGCAGCATTGAAATACAAGGGCCAACATCACAGGAAGATTGGCATAAAGCGCAAACCCTACGACAGGTTACCCACATTGCTTTTCACAAAGTTTTTATGTGCCAATTGCGGTGTCAATGGTTAATTGGCGGGTGAGTGGAGTCTCCCACCCGTTCCGCCACTGAAATAAAACCCGGAGTAGGGAGGCAAATATACTGTTGAAACTGCACACTAAAGAAATAGCACTAATAGCCTTATACGCCGCACTGTATGCGGTGCTAGTTAACACAATATCTGGATTATCTTTTGGACCCCTTAACCTGCGCCTAGCCGATGCCATGCTTGGTGCTGTACCCTTGTTGGGCATGGCAGGAGTTTTGGGGCACGCCCTTGGCGTATTTGTCGGAAACATTCCTTCCCCCCTTGGTGCCATCGATTTGCTAAACACCATACCCAGCTTTGCAATGGCGTTTGTGGTTTACTACGTTTACAAGCATACAAAAAACGACTACTCAGTACTGGGAACATCTGTCGCCTACTCAGCTGTGCTAGGCATTACGGTTGGATGGATGTTATCTGCACCCTTCAACATACCCTTGCCGTTTAGTATTCTTTATGTTTTCGCTGGCAACGTTGTCATGACCACATTAATCGGGTGGCCCCTGTTCAAGTTGCTTAAAAAAACTAACATCCAAAGATGGCTCGAAACAGATACAAATTATGGAGCAAAACAACCATGACAAAAAACCAAAAATGTGTTATTGTCTTAAGCGGCGGACCTGACTCCGCCACGGTGGCATATTGGGCTAAAGCTCAAGGCTACCAAATATACCCCATAACTTTCAACTACGGGCAAATTGCCCAAAAAGAAACAAAAGCTGCTCAAAACATTGCCAAAGCCTTAGGAACCACAACAAAAATAATCAACCTCTCCGCTCTTAAAGAAATCTTTAGCGGCGTAACGCCTCTCTGCAATACCGATATTCCATTAACCTCAGAGTTTAGCGCCCCAATTATTGTGCCCTTTCGCAACGCTATTTTCCTTTCCACAGCCGTAGCATATGCCGTCACTGTATGTGCAGACAACATTTTCTATGGTGCCCAAGGCGGCGACGAACCCTTCTACCCAGACTGCCGACGAGAATTCTACGAGGCATTTGAAAAAGCTGCACAGTTGGGAACAGGCGAAAAAATCATTATCAAAGCGCCGTTTAGCAGTGGCAAAAAATCCGACTTGCTACGGGAAGGCGCCAAACTGGGTGTGCCCTTCGAGGTGACATGGTCTTGCTACCGAGACGGTGAAAAGCACTGCGGCGTTTGTGAGT
>JBJKPJ010000171.1:0-1217 GCA_046706605.1 Bathyarchaeia archaeon
TTCCAACAATACACGACCGAATTATGCAAATGATTGTTAAATATGCTCTGGAACCAGAATGGGAAGCTCGTTTTGAACCCAATTCCTACGGATTCAGACCTGGTCGCAGTACCATTGATGCCATCTATCAAATCAAGGAACATCTTGGCGGTTTTAATGACATGCAATGGGTTTTAGATGCTGATATAAGCAAATGTTTCGATTCTATAGCACATGAACCGCTCTTAAAACAAATTCCTGTGTTCAGTAAAATTATTAGACGATGGCTGAAAGCAGGGGTTATAGAGTTTGGAAATTTTTCTGAGACGGACAGTGGAACGCCACAAGGTGGAATTATTAGTCCATTGTTAGCTAATATAGCACTTCACGGCATGGAAAACCTCTTTAAAGGAAATTCAAGCATACAACTTGTGAGATATGCGGATGACTTTGTAGTCATTGCTAATTCTAAGGGAATTCTTGAAAATAAAGTACTTCCAAAATTGAAAGCGTTCCTCGAATCTCGCGGGCTTAATTTAAACACCATTAAGACAAAAATCATTCATAGAACCGAAGGCTTTAACTTTTTAGGCTTTCATATCAAATTTCTCATCAGACGAAAAGCGTTCACCTCTTTTTTGCATGTATCCCCTCCTAAAGAGAAAATTTCAAAAGTACTGAGGAAAATTAAAAGTATTTTAAAAACATTGTTGCATAGACCACTTGATGAAGTAATCGTTGAGTTAAACTGGGTTATCAGAGGTTGGGTCTATTACTACAGATTTTCTAATGCTTCAAAGGCCTTTTCTTTGTTAACACATCTTATTTTTCAAGCAACATGGCGTACTCTCAAAAGGAAGCATACACGAAAAAGCAGCACTTGGATAATTAGTAACTACTTCAAAAAAGTAGGTATAAAACACTGGTTTCTTTTCAAAGGTAGCTTCACTCTCTTTGATCCACTGTCTATACCAGTAAAATGATACAATAAAGTCAATGAAAACTACTCCCCATTCGATCGCTTACTAAAAACGTATTGGAGAGAAAGATCATTAGTCAATAGATAATAAGGTCTCTTTGTCTAAGATTGGAGCTGTGTGCGGAAAAATTCGCATGCACAGTTCTTAGGAGAGAAAGGGTCGGCAACGACCCCGACTTATCCACCAAAATGGCAAGTCGACAGGAGACAATGTTCCCACCTTCTTGTCTCGTTACTCGTTGCTCGGCCGGAGGACAGT
>JBJKPJ010000172.1:0-10337 GCA_046706605.1 Bathyarchaeia archaeon
TGCTTCAAGTGGGTTTCTTTTACCCATTGTTAGCGCCTTTTGACGATAACGTAGGTGCCTAAAAAATAGCCAAACTCCCTTTGATGCTGCTGGCGTGGCGCTGATTTTAGATTAATTGTAACAAAACATGAGGTAGAAAAAGCAAAAATTCTAGACCAGGGCTAAAAATTAAAACCAGAAAACAAACTTGGGAATAAGCCATTTCCAGAAAAACGAATGCGGGTTTGGTGCAGCAAACTGCCAAAGCCCCTCCAACTGGTTGCTGAGAAGCCCCTGCTGGACAACTGTCAGCTGGATATAATAGTGAAGGCTCAAAATGGTGATGCAGGGGACGCTGAATGCAAGTGCAAGTTGACCAAAAAGTTTTTTTTCGCCCGACAGGGCATAGTAGACTGAAAAAATTAAAACCAAAAAGACAGGTGCCAAAATCAGCGAGGGAATAAAGGGTAGCATTTGGTAGCTGCTAAATGAGGCAGCATAATCCGTTATGTTGCTGATGGAAGCCATGGGATACAAAACTGCGGATGCAACCATACCTGCATCAATCAACATAACTAGTAACGTGATGGTTGAAGCTGACCAAAACCCCATTTTATACGCCAGCGAATCTGCCATTTAGGTTCCTCAAAAACGGGTATTTATCCTTCAAGTATATAACACTAAACCAAGGCTAATGAAGCGCTAAACTTGCCGTTAACACAACTAGCACAAACAGCGTAATCAAAACGTACTTGTGGTTCCGTTCCCTGCCGAAATAGACAACAGAAGTTATTGCTCGGATGTAAGGTGTCAGAATCAAAATCACAATACCCAAAGTCATAAACAAAACCGCGTTATCCGACACAAACACGCTCTGAAATTTCTCAACAACAAACGCAAAAAAGTTCTCTCCTGTTATGAAGACGTTTTGTGCGTGGGAAATTTGTACATTGCCAAACGCGCCAAAGTAGAGCGCTATACCGATGGCTTCCAATATGACGCTGGCTCCAACGCCGATTATGAGTAGGTAGCTTATGGCTGTTTCCAGTTTTGTTTCGCCGCTGCCTAAGGTTTGGGTGGTCATATGGCAGTCACTCCCTTGTAGAGCATCTGGATAATCAGCAATGCAACGATGAGCAGAAAGAGTATTCGAAGGTGTTTATCGTGGATTCTGTTAAGCAGTCGCCCGCCAACCACTGCGCCCACGGTGACGCCGACTGCCATAGGCGCCATTAAAGTCAAGTTCAAAAGTCCTGAAAACAAGTAGACACTAACCCCCGCCAACGCGGTCATGCCTATTACGAAGTTGCTGGTGGCGCTGGAGACTTTGGCAGGTAACTTGAGCACTTTCTCATGCACGATAACCTTGAATGCGCCAGCGCCGATGCCAAGCATTCCTGCCGCTAACCCCGCTACAAGCATGCCTAAGCCGCCGAGTATGGCGTTGGTGGCTTTGTATTTTACGATTTGGTTTTTGGCTTTGTCAAAGTAGCTTCCTTCCAGTCCAAGCCGCCTTGAAAGCTTGTCTTGTGACTCGGGTGGGGTGTAACAGGTTTCGGATAGGCTTTTTCGGATGTTGATAAAGGATGTACCCAAGAAAGCGGCGAAGAGGAAGTAGAGAAAAACGGGGGCAATAATCAGGGTGATGGTGGCACCTACGATGGCTCCGATGATGGTGAACATTTCAAGGTACATCGCCAGCTTGATGTTGGTGATTCGTTCACGCACAAATGACGAGGCGGACCCGCTGGAAGTCGCAATTATCGCCACCATGCTGCATGCTACGGCTTCTTTGACGGGTATGCCCAGAAAGACAAGGATAGGGATAAGGATGCTGGCTCCGCCCAACCCAGTTAAGGAACCTAAAAACCCGACAAGAATGCAGAGCAATAGCAGAGAAAGCATGTCTATCAATGCGCCAGTCTCCGTGCGGTTAACTAAACGGCTCAAGTTATTTAACCGCTTCCAGTCGGCAAAGAATATTAGTCAAGGGAAAGCTTGCATTATTTGTTGATGTGTTTGGCTAAGAAACTGTTTATTTCCGGTCCTATTTTGGGGATGGAGAAAAACCAAGACTACCGAACCCCAATAACTGAAATCGCCACAAAACTGGGCTTTGAAGTTGTTGACCCATGGAAACGGGAACGGGTCCTCTACAACGGAACAGAAGAGTGCTGGTGGGACAAGGTGCCAATTTTCGATTTTATCCAACGCGACTTGGACGATGCCGACCAATGCGATGTCATGGTGGTTTACTTGCCTATCCTTTCGGCGGGTGCCTGCATGGAAATGTTCTACGCTAAACGCAAAGGCAAACAAATTGTCGTCGTTTCGCCGCTGCCCTGCCTAAGCCCATGGGTAGTTTACCACTCAGATATGATTGTGAAAACATTTGGCGAGCTTGAGGAAGCGCTCAAAAAATTCAATTAACAGGTAAAGAAACACAGTTTCTGCGTTTTCTTTGTCTTTTTAGGTTTGAATTCTTCGCGCATTTTCATCTGCCTGCGTTTGATGTTGTACCCAACTGAGAAGTCGTGGGCGGCATCACGGATTTTACGGAGCAACAGCATCATGCGGCTGTTTTTGTCAAAACTGCGAGGTGTAGCCTCGTTTGGCAGATAAATTTCCTCACGCTCTTTTGCTAATCCGATGAGGGGAAGCTGAAGCCCAAGTGTTTGTAGCGCGGTTTTGGCGGCGTGAACCTGTCCAGGTCCGCCGTCGATAACCACTAGGTCTGGCAGGGCGGCTTTTTCCTCTAGTTGGCGTTTGTAGCGGCGGGCGACCACTTCGTTGACGGAGGCGAAGTCGTCTTGTCCTTGGAAGGTTTTGATTTTGAATTTGCGGTAGTTTTTCTTGTCTGGTTTTGCGTCTTTGAAGCTAACCATGCCCGAGACAACGTGTTCAGTGCCTAAGTTGGAGATGTCAAAGCACTCAATGGTGTGGGGCAAAACGGGCAGGTTGAGGTTGTTTTGCAAATCCACAAGTGCTGCGTCCACGTCCAGTGAGGCTTCAAGGTTTTTCTCTGCCAACTCCACCAGCGCCCGTTTATCAGCCTTCTTAGGAATAACCAGCTTTACAGAGGCAAGCCGTTTTGCAGAGAGGAACTCTTCCAACGCCGTTTTTTCCTCGTTGCCGCTCCAGACGGGCTTGTTTAGAAGGATTTCCCGTGGAATCTGGTTAGAAGTGTAAAATGCTTTCAAAAACTCCTGCTCAATCTGCGGCTGCATATCCACAGCAAAATCTTTTTTGCCCAAAAGCACGCCTCTGCGCACGCCCATCTGAACCGCCAGCATCCTCTCGCCTACCTGCCGAAAAGCCATAACGTCCTGGTCAAAGCGGCGTTCGTTATCCACGATTTGGTGTTCGGTGAGTAGGCGGATGGATTGGATTTGGTTACGCAGCTCTAGGGCGGTTTCGTACTGTAGGTTTTGGGAGGCAGATAGCATTTGGGTTTTTAACTGCTCGATGGTTTGCTGGTAGTTGCCGTTTAGGAAGTCGCGGGCGCTCTGGACCTGCTGGTTGTATTGTTCTGCGGTGACTTTGCCGATGCAGGGGGCGGTGCAGAGGTGGATGTGGTAGTTGAGGCAGGCGCGTTTGGGCATTTTTTTGCAGGTCCGCAGCTTAAAGACACGCACCACCAGCCGCGTGAGGTCTTGGCGTGTGAAGCCATCTGTGTAGGGTCCAAACGATTCCAGTTTAGGAGAAACCTTTCGGCTGGTCAGTATCCGTGGGTATGGCTCCTTGGTTAGGGCGATGTAGGCGAAGGTTTTGGCGTCTTTGAGGTTAACGTTGTATTTTGGAGTATGCTGCTTGATGAGTTTGTTTTCCAGCAACAACGCTTCGACTTCGTTGTTTACGATAACCCAGTCGATTTGGCGAATCCGCAAAACCAGCTGCCGCGTCTTGATGGGCTGGTCGTGGTTGGAAAAGTAGCTTTTGACCCGAGCGCGGAGGTTTTTTGCTTTGCCCACATAGAGAATCTCGCCTTGCTCGTCGCGGTACAGGTACACGCCTGGGTCTATTGGGATGTCGCTGCTTTTGAAGTCAGAGGGCGCCGTTAACGCTATCATGCAGTCTGCTTCACTGCCAAAACTTCAGCAACCCGATGGTTAAGAATCTTATCCAAAAACACACCCGTGTAACTGCGGGGATTTTTCGCCACCTCTTCAGGGCTGCCCTCTGCGAGGAGTTCGCCGCCTGCTGCGCCACCTTCAGGACCCAAGTCGATGAGGTAGTCGCAGCTTTTTATGACATCAAGGTTGTGTTCAATGATGTATACTGTGTTGCCGTTGTCTACGAGGCGGTTTAGCACGCGGATGAGGCGTTTGGTGTCTTCAAAATGCAGTCCCGTGGTGGGTTCGTCAAGCATGTAGACAACTTGTCCACTTTTGTGTTTGGAGAGTTCGCGGGTGATTTTGATTCGTTGGCTCTCTCCGCCAGACAGCGTTGTTGAGCTTTGCCCCAGCGCAATGTACCCTAACCCGACATCCAGCAGCGTTTGGAGTTTACGGCTAACCCGCGGCGTGTTTTCGAAGAATTTGGCAGCTTCCTCAACAGTCATTTCCAGCACGTCAGCGATGTTTTTGCCCTTGTACTGCACGGCAAGAGTTTCTTTGTTGTAGCGTTTGCCTTTGCATTCGCTGCACTGCACATAAACGTCGGGTAGAAAGTTCATTTCGATACGTAAAACGCCGTCGCCCTGACAGGTTTCGCATCTTCCGCCTTTGACGTTAAAGCTGAAGCGTCCTGGCTTGTAGCCGCGTGCTTTTGCTTCTTTGGTGGAGGCAAAGATGTTTCGAATTTCGTCAAAAAGTTTGGTGTAGGTGGCGGGGTTGCTGCGTGGGGTGCGTCCAATGGGGTCTTGGTCAATGACAATTACATTGTGGACAACTTTGGGGACATCAAGTTCTTTATGTTTGCCGACTTTGTCGATTTGTTCGCCGAACATTTGACGCAATGCAGGGATAACTGTTAGGTTCATAAGGGTGCTTTTTCCTGAGCCTGAAACACCCGTGATGCCGCACAGGACACCTAAAGGCAATTGGACGTTGAGTTGTTTGAGGTTGTTTTCTTCCGCGCCACAAACACCGATAAAGCCGATGGGAACGCGTCGTGCTGTGGGAATGTCAATTTTTAGTTCGCCTGAAAGATACATTCCTGTGATGCTATGCGGGTTTTTCATTATCTCCTCTGGAGAACCCTCTGCAACAATGTGTCCGCCGTGGACGCCTGCGCCAGGTCCCATGTCAATGATATGATCAGCGTGTCGCATGGTTTCCTCATCATGCTCCACCACGATTAGCGTGTTACCTAAGTCGCGGAGTCGCTGCAGGGTGCTGATGAGTTTGGCATTGTCACGTTGGTGTAAGCCAATGCTAGGCTCATCCAAAATGTACAGCACACCCATGAGATTGCTTCCAATCTGCGTTGCCAAACGGATACGTTGGGCTTCGCCACCGCTTAGGGTTTTGGCTGCTCTGCTAAGCGAAAGATAACCCAAACCCACGTTTTTTAGAAAACCCAGCCGCTCGTTGATTTCTTTTAGCACTTGTTTAGCAATGAAAAGTTCGTTTCCGCTCAGCTTCGTGGGCAGGTCGCGGAAGAACTCCACGGATTCCTCGATGGATAGGTCTGTTATGTCGATTATGCTTTTATCCAAAATCTTCACGGCTAAGACGACAGGTTGGAGTTTTTTGCCTTTGCAGGTTTGGCAGGGGCGGCTAGTCATAAATTTCTCTATGTCTTCTTTGCGCCAATCGCTTTCGGTTTGGCGGTAGAGCCGCATGGTTTGAGGAATCACGCCTTCCCAACCGTCCCGCATCCACATGGTGGCACCGTTTGACCAGTTCGCGTCTATGGGCTCTTTGTCCCCGTAGAGCAGCACTTGAAGCTGCTGTTCTGTGAAGTCTTTTATGGGTGTGAATACGTCAAAGCCGTATTTTCTGCCCACTGCCGCAATCTGCTGAGCGCGCCAACTTAAATCCATGGTACTCTTGTAACCTGCTAAGGCGCCATCCATGATTGAGATATTGCGGTTGGGGATGACTTTGTCGGGTGTGACTTCGGTGATTTCGCCCAGTCCATGGCAGGTTGGGCAGGCACCAAACGGCGAGTTGAAGCTGAACATGCGGGGTTCAAGGCTTTCAAAAACGATTTCGGGGTGGTTGGGGCAGGCTCCAAAGGTGCTGTACATGGTTTCGCCTTCAAAGCGCTCCAACTCTTTTTTCTCGCCTGCATCCGTATTGGCAGCATCGATGACAACCATGGTGCCTTTGCCTGTTTTAATCGCAGTCTCCACGGCTTCAGCTATTCGAGAGCGCTCCTCATCGGTCACTTGGGCAGTGTCGATTACAGCTTCAATCCAGTGCTTCTCGTAACGTACCAGTTTGACTTCGTCTTTTACGTGTTCGGTTTCGTAGATTTTTTGGTCAATGCGGATTTTAGTGTAGCCTTCTTTTTTGAGGCCATCAAAAACCTGTTCGTGGGTACCTTTCATGCCGCGGATGATTGGTGCAAGGAAGGTGAGGGTTCTGTTTTCTTCCGCCATGATAAGTGTGGTGATGTTTTCGGCGGTTTGGGGGTGGATGCTGCTGCCGCAGATGGGGCAGTGGTGGGTTCCGATGCGGGCAAAGAGCAAGCGAAGGTAATCGTAGATTTCGGTGACGGTGCCCACGGTGCTGCGGGGGTTTTTGCTGGTGCTTTTCTGCTCAATAGAAATCGCAGGCGAGAGTCCCTCTATGGAGTCCACGTCGGGTTTGTCCATTAAGCCTAAGAACTGGCGTGCGTAGGCGGAGAGGCTTTCAACGTAGCGGCGTTGTCCCTCAGCGTAAATGGTGTCAAAGGCCAAGGTGGATTTTCCTGAGCCTGACAGCCCAGTTATAACTATCAACTTGTTTCTGGGCAATTCTACGTCAATGTTTTTGAGGTTGTGCTCTCTTGCACCCTTAATGGTTATGTTGTCACGCATTACTGGAACCTTTCTCCCGTCTCTTTGTAACCCTAAATTGAGGGATTAGAACCTTTTTGCATCAAACCTTTAATTTTCTGGGTTTAGCACTTCACTTTCACCCTTCTTAGCCAGCGCCTTATTGAGTTCCGCGATGGCATCCCGCAGCTCGATGGCGCGTTCAAAATCCAGTTTTTCAGCGGCTTCCCGCATCTGGGCATCCATTTCGACGATTTTGCGGCGGATGTCAGATTTTGGCAGGTGCTTGGTGCCTTTGATTGCGCCCTCTTTTTGGCTCACGCCTTTACGTATTGTTGTGGGGGTTATGCCGTACTGTTGGTTGTAGCGTTTTTGGAAGCTGCGGCGATAGTAGGTGATTTCGATGGCTCGCCTGATTGATTGGGTTTCTATGTCAGCGTAGAGGAAGACTTTGCCGTTTACGTTGCGGGCTGCCCTGCCAATAGTCTGGATTAAGCTGCGTTCATCCCGCAGAAAACCCTCTTTGTCAGCGTCCAAAATGAAGATGGTGGCGACCTCGGGTATGTCTAAACCTTCCCGCAACAGGTTAATCCCCACCAAGATATCAAATTCGCCCACACGCAGTTGCCGCACCAGTTCAATGCGGTCGAGGCTGTCGATGTCGGAGTGCATATAGCGAACTCGGAAGTCTTCTTTGGAGAGGTAATCCGCCAAGTCCTCCGCCATACGTTTGGTAAGTGTGGTAATTAGGATGCGGTCGCCGCGGGCAATGGTTTCGCGGGCTTGCTTCATAAGGTGCTCCATTTGCCCCTCAATTGGGTGCACCTCAACCTCAGGGTCCAAAAGCCCAGTTGGCCTTGTAATTAGTTCGACGGGTTGACCACTTTTTTCCAATTCGTACTCGGCTGGGGTTGCGGATACAAACATTACCTTGCCCATTTTCCGCTCAAACTCCTCGAATTTGAGAGGGCGGTTATCCAGTGCGCTGGGAAGTCGGAAGCCAAAGTCTACGAGGTTCTTTTTTCTTGAGTAGTCGCCGTTGTACATGGCGCGGGCTTGTGGGATGGTTTGGTGACTTTCGTCGATGATAAGCAGGTAGTCTTTTGGGAAGTAATCTATCAAAGTGAAGGGTGGCTCGCCTGGGTTGCGTCCATCGAAGTGGCGGCTGTAGTTTTCCATGCCCCCGCAGTACCCGATTTCTTTAATCATCTCCAAGTCGTAGTTGGTTCGTTGTTTTAGACGGTGAGCCTCCAGCGGTGGCAGCTCCAGCAAACGCTGCTCCAACTCCTGCTTAATGTGTTCCAATGCCAAGGCATGTTTTTCTTCAGGCACCACATACTGGCGCGCGGGGTAAAGCGTGAATCGGTCAACTGCCACTTTTACGTCACCGTTTAGGGCGTTGACTTCCTTGATTTTTTTTATGATGTTGCCTTCCAATTCGACGCGGAGGATGTCGTTTTCGTAGGAGGGCACTACATCTATGGTTTCGCCTCGGACACGGAACCTGCCTGGCTCAAGTGCCATGTCGTTGCGTTCGTATTGCATGTCTACTAAGTTGTGAATGAGTTGGCTTCGGGACATTTCCCTGCCGACCTCAAGTTCCGCCGCCATTGTTTTGAAGTCACTTGGGTTACCTAAGCTGTAGATGCAGCTGATTGAGGCGACGATGATGGTGTCGTTGCGGCTCACGATGCTGGAGACCGCGTGCATACGCATCTTTTCGATTTGCTCGTTTACGTCGCTGTCTTTTTCTATGTACATATCCTGTGCAGGCAAATACGATTCGGGCTGGTAGTAATCGTAAAAACTGATAAAGTACTCCACGCGGTTGTTGGGGAAAAGCTCTTTGAGTTCGGCATAGAGCTGGGCGGCAAGGGTTTTGTTATGCGCCAAAATCAACGTAGGCTTCTGAAGGCGGCTAATCACGTTTGCCATGACAAATGTTTTGCCGCTGCCTGTTATTCCCAATAGGGTTTGTTTGTTTTTGGTGGAAAAGTTACTCACTAATTGGTCTACTGCGGTTTGTTGTCCTGGCGAAATTTTGTAGGGTGAGATAAGTTCAAACTGCATTGATTTTTTCCACAAAGATGTTGCAATTGACCCACTGAAAACAATTAATAAGGATTGTTATAAAAATTTGGAAAACCTAAAAAAGATGACTAAATGGTTTTGAGTAGCTGATTGTCGGCTCAGTCCATCATAACAAATATCTGTAGCGCTTCCTTTCTAGTAAATATCTTCTTCGCGGCGATTTTATGTTTAATCAGCAAAAGGCATCTAAAGCCAAGAATTGGTGGATGGCTTTCCGATACCACTTTGTTCCACCCAGCATTTTTCCAGCGGTTGTAGGCGGCTTAGTTAGTTGGGCAACAAACTCAGGTTTTATTCCTCTATATTTTTTGCTTGTGCTAGTTGCTGTTATCATAAACCATGTTGGGTTAAACATGACTGACGACTACTTTGACTACAAGCACAGCGTTGATAAGCTTAAGCCTGGAGAAAAAAACCCCTATACGGGCGGAAGCGGTACTTTAAGCAGCGGGCTTTTATCTCCCAAAAGCATGTTCAAAGCTTTTGTTTTATGCTACCTAATCACGGTAGGTGCTGGCATATTCCTAACTTTTGCTAGAGGCTGGCCCGTTTCAGCTTTTGGTTTATTTGGTGTTTTCTGCGCTGTTTTTTACACTGCGCCCCCGATTAGCTTTGGTCATCACGGCTTAGGCGAATTAGCCATGTTAATCAATTTTGGCTCAATCATAGGTTTAGGCGCTTTCTATGTTCAAGCCCAAACCATAACCTTGCAGGCGTTTCTTGCAACTCTACCTATGGGTATCATGCTTTTTTCTATGATTGCGATAAACGAAATTCCCGATATAGATGAAGACCGCGCCGCAGGTAAACTAACCCTTGTAGCAAGATGGGGTAAATTGGCTGGGGTAAAACTCTACGTTGGAAGCTGGATTTGCACCTATGCAGTGGTTGCTGTTTCGGTTGCGTTTGGGCTTTTGCCGTTGTTCACTTTGCTTGCGCTGGTTTCTTTGCCGCTTGTTGTGCGGTCAATAAAAACTCTTACAGCAAACTATGAAAGCCCAAAACTTATGGCTCCAGCCAACCTTGATATGATAAAGGCGCATAGCATTACAAGTTTTGGTTTAATCGGTGGATATGCAGTTCAAGGACTAATCAACGGGGGAAATGCGTTTCAACTTGCATTTATTTTAGTTTCCCTTGCAGTAGTTTATGCACCGGTTGCTTGGATGCTGATTAAGCATTAAAAAACGACAAGCACGTTAAAGAAGGATTATCCTTGTAGGACGGTGACAAATCCAGCCATGAACCCAATTTGGTCAGGTTGGCCGTCGCTGCCATTGGTCATTGCCCAGCCTCCTGAATCTGTATCACACGGGGTAGTGCAGTGCCAGCGGTAAACGCC
>JBJKPJ010000173.1:0-5444 GCA_046706605.1 Bathyarchaeia archaeon
AAAGTAACTTTGGAGGAGGAACCACAGATAATTCAGGGTTCAAACTCTTCGTTAACTATACCAGTGAGATTAATGCCCTCTCACCTGACATCGTGTCTTCAGTAGCGATAATTAGCCGCACAGGATACGTGCAAACAGACAACCTAAACCGAACCGTTACCATATACGGTGTAGATTACAACAATTACTCACAAATATACGGCACCACATTTGTCGCTGAAAACGGAGCCATCCCCAGCAACCCAGCTGAAAACGACGCGGTTGTTGGCACACGGGTTAACCAGCCTGGACAAAACGGAACCATATACTTCGGTGTAGGCAGCCAAATCAACATCACCTGGACAAACGCAACCGTTCTGCCGCCCGTAAACGAAACTTACACTGCTAACGTTGCAGCGGTGCTTCCCAAAATTGGCGGATTTGGCATAGGTGGACCATCCGACACAGGTGTCTACATCCCAATCGACAAAGCGCAGAGCTTCTTTGGCACAGACCAATGCGACATGATAATTGTTACCCTCAAAGACAGCAGCAACGCAACCATAAGCACTGTCTCCAAACTCATAACCGACCACTTCGGCGACCAAGTCTCCGTGATTTCCGCCACAGCCGTGCTTAGCTTGCTTTCCAGCATCTTTAGCATCCTACAATTGTTCCTTGGCGGTATCGCAGCCATTTCTCTGCTGGTGGCGGGAATTGGAATCATGAACATCATGATTGTATCGCTGATTGAACGCACCCGCGAAATCGGTATCCTCAAAGCGCTGGGGATGAAAAGTCGCACTGTATTGACTATTTTCCTTGGCGAATCAGTCATCATCGGCTTAATAGGCGCAGTGGTCGGCATCGTTCTTGGCTGGCTTTTAGCAAGTGTCACTGCCAGAGTTCTGGGTTCAGGCGCATTTGGTGGCGGGGGAGCCAATGGCTTTGCTATAACCCCCCTGCTAACACCAGAGGTGCTCTTGGGCGCTTTGGCGTTTGGTGTTGGAGTGAGCGTCATCTTTGCGCTCTACCCCGCATGGCGTGCATCCAAACTAAAACCAGTAGAAGCACTCAGATACGAGTAAGCGTCTCGCCATTTCTTTTTTGTTTTTTCTTTTCTCCACAGAGGTTTTAAGAGTCGAAAGCAATAGTTCGGCTGGAAGCCCTCATGAAACGAATGTACCCTGACCAGCCAGTCGTCGGTGTAGGCGCAGTTATCATAAAAGATGGCAAAATTGCCCTCATCAAACGCGGTAACGAACCCGCTAAAGGCAAATGGGCCATCCCCGGTGGTCTTGTGGAATTAGGCGAAAACCTTCAGATAGCCGTCATCCGCGAAACTAAAGAGGAAGTTAATCTTGACGTCGACAACCCCGCTCTTATTGATGTTGTTGATCAAATTGACCGAGACGATCAGGACAAAATAAAATACCACTACGTAATCGTTGACTACCTCGTTCACGTAAAAAGCGGAAACATCCAAGCGGCAAGCGACGCAGAGGAGCTACAGATGGTTCCCTTCGACGTGGTGGAGACATATAATTTGACGGCTTCTTTTCGACGATTTTTTGTACAAAACAGGGAAAAACTGGAAAAAGCTAATTCATACTCCTAAAAAACAGCCTTGTTTCCCCCAAGGTTTTGATGTCTAAGGCTCGCACTTTCGCAACGATGGGGAAATCATGCACAACCTTACCCAATGTGAGGCAGTGGTGAGGTGGCAAGTCACGGGCGATGCTGCGGACGGTTTCGGCGTCCACTCGCGAGGCTCGACTGACGACATCTAAGTCGTGTTCGTTGGTAAAGTTGAATAGGAAGATGTTGTCGGCTTGGCGGTAGATAGTTTCCTGTATAGTGTCAGGTTGGTTGGTTATGAAGGTGGTGAAGATGCCGTAGTGTCGCATCCGCGTTACGATATCGTCCCAGTAGGTTTCCCGCAAATACAAGTGCGCCTCCTCAGCAAAAAGGAACACCGCCTGCAGCTTCCAGTTAGAAAGTGAATCCACCAGTTTTCCCAAAACGTATTCGACCACGATTTGGCGGTCAATGTTACTGGTGTTCTTAAGGTTGATGACCAACGCGCCGCCTGCATCTTTGGATTTAAGCAACGTCTCCTCCAACAGTGTCGCCTCTCCGGGGCTGTCAGTGAAAAACCCCGAGTTCGCAAACGAGTGAAAACGCGATGCCAACGCATCCCGCACGTGCTGGTTACAGTTCAGGTCGCGGATTGCCTCGCCCAATTCCTGCATGGAAAGTTTGCCGCGTTCTTTAAGCGATTTCCAAAGCCGCCTAAACTCCCGCGCCGAAGTACCAGGCAAATGCAGTGCGTTGACCAAAATCCCCATGACAGTATTTAGGGGGAGTTGTTGGAGCGCGACTTTGAAGTTTTGACTGGGGGTTAGCGTGTGGATTTTGTCGTAATAGAGGTTGCGTTTTCCGTCGCTGGTCAAGCCGAGGCTGCTGTACTCACCGTTGAGGTCAAAGATGACGATGGTTGCTTTGTAACCGACGAGGTTTACCATGAGAAGCTTGCTAAGGTGGGATTTGCCGCAGCCCTTCTTGCCCGTAATGATGTTTAAGGTACCATCAACTTCGGAGGCATCAATGGTCAGCAGGGTACTATCTTTAGTTCCACCCAACGTAATGGGCAGCTTGCCATCTACCTTTGCCAGCCGCATCAGCATGGGGATGGCGAGCTTTTTGATGGTGGATTGGGAACGACTCGGCAGCCAACTGCTACTGGGGCTTAGCATTCCGTTTTGTAGGGTGGCGCGGATTTTGCACACCAGCAAACTGGCATCCTGAATGTAGGTGATGTGGGGCGCAATCTCCATCGGATCAATATCTTCGCCCTGCAACTGCTCGTCACCATCAGGCAGCGTCCGTAGTAGCTCCTCCAAAACCCCTGGCACCGCCGCAAACTGCACATCAATAACCTGAGCAATCAGAGCTTTGGCGGCGTCGGCGTCTTCTACCAGAAGGTAGTCACCTTTCTCGGCGCACTCTGTTGGGAAGCTGATGATTTGCAGAATGTTGCCTTCTTTTTTGTAGAGCTTCATGCGTAAATCTCCCCTGAAAACCCAAACGCGCCAAACAGCAGCTTATGCATGTCGGGGCGGTTAACGATTCGGATGCCATGGCGGCGGGTAAGGAAATGTTTTATGGCCAACACTTCGTTGGCGGTAAAGGTGCAGAGGATGTGGGAGAGCCGCAGGGTTTCTGGGTAGCTCTGACTGTAGAGGTCGTTGCCCAACAGCCGTCCCAACGCATCCATCCGCATCTCAAACGTCGTCTCTTTATCCACATCTAACCTGAAAGCCAAATTGGACTTGTTTAGCCTTGCCACGTACACATCGCCAAGCAGTGCCATAGGCGATTTTGGATGCAATCCCACGGTTTCAAGCAGATAGGGCGGGTCACGGCTGGGTAACTGCTCAGTAATCAGCAAACCGTTGGCTCTGAGCGTGGTCGCTTTGGAAAACGCCAAAACGGTGCTCTGGTTTTTGCGGGCATGGCCCAAAATTTCCCTCAGCCGCTGCGTGGGTGTCTCTGGGGTGCCCGCAGTTAAGCTACCGTCAAAGAGCAACACACCGTGGTTGATGGTTTTGGCGAGCATTGTTTGGAGCCACCGTTCCAGTAGGCTGGCTACGCGTGTGGGCATCTGCAAGAGGTTTGGTGAGGTTTGGTGAAGGGTACCGTAGGTTGTGGTGAAGTAGGCGCGTTCGAGGTTGTTGTAGAGTTGGGTTTTGTTGTCCTCAGTTATGTGGAAAATGAATGGTCCCAGCCGTGTGTAGTGGTAGGTGCCGTTTTGTTTCCTGTCCCTTGCTGCGCGGTCTGCAACTTTGATGCCTGTTTGGGTTTCTCCGATTTAGATGGTGGAGGTATCGATGGCGGCGATTATGGTTTCTTGGTGGTCGGGTTTTAGGGTGATTGGTGTGGGTTTTAATCGGAGGTTTGAGGGATAGGTTGGGTTAGTGTTGTACTGTTGTACAGTTTGGAGGTTGAGGTTTAGGGGGTGATGTTGGACGTGTTTTAGGGTGTTGAGAGATTGTTCTAGAAAGCGTTGGGGGAGGGTTGTGTCGGTTGCGGGGTGTGGAAAGTTATATTTGTTAGTGGTTGTATATTGTTCAATCAACAGATTCACCAATATTCAATATCTTTATTGGTGAAATATTTAAGTATTGTGCATGTGCATCTTGCACAATTCAATATACAATAGGTGAGGAGTTGACACAAAACCCGCAAACCCCCATCCGCGTCAAAATGAAAATCGGCGACATAGAATTCGAAATCGAAGCCCAACCCGACCAAATCCAAACCGCCGTAAACCAAATCCTCACAACCATCACCGAACACTCCAAAAACATCAACCTCACCCCCACCCACGAACGCCAAGCCACCCTACCCCGAGCCGAAACCTGCAAAGGCGTCATCCAAAAACTCTGGGAAGAAAAATGGTTCAGCGAACCCCACGGATTAGACGAAGTCCACAGCGAACTCGCACGACGCGGATTCCACTACGACCGAACCGCCGTAGCCCACGCGCTGGTCGATTTAGTTAAAGACAACATTGTGACGCGAATTGGCAAACCACGACGCTACCAGTACGCCCAAAAACGCCCCCCAACATAAATAAAATCATCTAACTTGGCGGTTTTCGATGTCTAAAGTATCACAGCAGTAGTGAACATGAAAAAAGCATTTTAGTCAACGTTTCTTGACCTAGATGGGTTTTCGATGCCTTTCAAAAAGCAAAACAGATGCAACAACAATAATTGCCACTATCACGCTGATAGGCAACAAATAATCTGTCAGCTCTAGATGCGGTGAGCTTCCCGATGGCTGAGGCGGCGTTGGGGAAGACGTAGGAGAAGATACGGTATTAGGCATAGTTGTTGTTTTTGCGAGAAAGTCATCGCCGACCACCACATATTGTCTATCTTTGGATTCGACTACTCCATGGATTGTTGAGTTAAAAACTATGTTCCATTGTAAGTTACCGTTAGCATCCGTTTTGGCAAGGCATGTGTTGCAACCCAAGGCAAAGCCTCCATCATTTGATTGAATCAGGCACCAAGCCTCTTGTAGTCCAAGTTCATTGTAAGAATGATTCCAAAGTACCTCACCCTGCTGGTTGGTTTTGATTAGCTGCGCTGTATCTATTCCTCCAGAGGATGCACCGCCAGCTAAGGCAAATCCTCCATCTTGTGTTTGCACGAGCGACCAAGCACCAAAATCGGTGATGAAGCTGTAGGTTTGATTCCACAGCAAATTGCCCGCTGAATCTGTACTTACCAAAAACGGGTGACCTGTGTTAGAGAGAGCCAAAAAGGCATATACTCCAGCGGATGTTCTAACAAGCGACACAGAAGAGTAGCTTGCTGTTTGCTGCCCAAAAATATGGCTCCAGGTGGTTTCTCCATTTAGGTTAAGGTTGGCTAACCAGCAATATCCATCATGGG
>JBJKPJ010000174.1:0-4754 GCA_046706605.1 Bathyarchaeia archaeon
GGGTAACAGACATCAATGTTTTGCCGTGCAATACTGCCACCCTGGGTTTTCCATCTTGAATTTTTATCTACCATCGCAGCTTCTTCAATAGTAACCAGACCCATAAGTTCATTGTTTTCGCCAATCACCGGATAACCAATGTAAGCTTTGTTTGCCATCATCGTCAAAAGTTCACTAACACTCATAGTGCTCGAAACTGTCACAACATCCTTAGTCATTATATCTTTAACCTTCACACTTGCCAACGAATCTGTTTCTCTTAGCAACCGCACAGGAACAAAACTACCTGTTTTCTCCAGCTTACTTGCTTCAACTAAGCCAGTGTGTCTCTTTTGAAGCGCAGTAATAATAATCCGCTCGTAGACTTCAGGTTCCCGATCAATATTTCTAACATTTATGACTCCTTTTTGGACAGCATCGTTAAAGAAGTCCTCGCCAGCTTTTGATCGAAGGATAACCACCGACCAATCCCGAAGCGGATACGCGCTTCCGACAGAGATGTCAGCAACTTCAGAGGTGTAATCAATACAGGTCTTGCAACTGGGTAGAATATGTTCTTTCACTTTGGACAGCGGAATCCCAATGAGCCCTCGCTTGGTATCCAGCATCAATTCATTTGAAAGGTACATCCTGTTGATTTCGGAGGATTTAATCGTATATTCTTTTTCTATGTAGGACAAAAAGGACTTCAGCGAAAAGGTTCCGAAACAGAAGAGCCCAATTAGCACTTTTGCCTTGCCGCTTATCTTGTGTTTCCACGCATCAATTTTGCGCAGTGCAAGCGCTTGGCATGGAATTCCCACTAATGCTATATTCTTTTTTTGATAATCCAAAACAGCATCTGCATAAGCATTGATGACTTCTGAAGGAAAGAATTTGCTACCAACCGCCGACAAAATGTCATCAGGCACCAAAGCTACAGAGGGTTTAGGCTTAACTGGATTTTCCAAGTCAGTTTTAGAGACTATTGCACTATCAAATATCTTATTGTTAACTCCATACGACAGCAAAGTGGTGACAACCGCGCCATCGGAGCTTTTTTCCCGGATTTTCGGGTCGTTGGATTGTGCAAGTAACACCCTTCTGAGGTAACCAACAGCAACGCTTCTAACGGGGGCATCAAAAACTGTTTCCTGACTTCTAAGCAAGAGCGCCTCAGAGTGAGGACAGATTTCGTAGCAGATAGGACACAAATCTAAGCTCTGTGAACAGTCATAAGTGCGTTTTGCCTGTTCCGTTTCAATCTGCAGTGCTCCCACGGGGCAAGCAGCCACGCAGGCGCCACAAGCTGTGCAAAATCCGTTGTCAATGATGTTTCTTTTTAAGATGTTGTATGCGATTAACCTATTGGTTTCTAAAAGCATTACCTCCTACACATAATAATGTCTTATGAATTCATTTAAATTTTTTCTAACCCTGAATTTTATCAAAAAAAGTAGTTACAAAGCAGGTTGGTTAGATGAAAGCTTTTTGTCTATTCTATTTTGCTCATAAATAGCTTAAATTTCAACTGACATATCTACGTAGCATCGCGGGAGTAGTTCGGTGTCTTCAGGTGGACAGAATCCATAAACATTCTGAAAATTGACGATGACTATCCCAGCTAATTAACTGGATAATATTGAGTAAAAAATTGGCTTAATGCAAACTTTTTGGTTTAAATGCGACCGTTTAGGTGTTGTTAATTGTCCGAACACAATTTATAGGGCTACTATAGACTAGCTATGGTCTGCGTGCCTTCGATGAATGCAAAAAACGTGCTTGAACTTATCGGCAACACACCAATGATTCAAGTAACAAAAATGAACCTTAACCCAAACGTTACAATTTTTGTTAAACTCGAAAAATATAACCCTAGCGGCTCCGTTAAAGACCGCATCGCCAAATATATGATAGAGCAAGCAGAAAAAACAGGGCAACTAACCCACGGCAAAACCGTCATCGAAGCCACCAGCGGCAATACAGGCATCGGACTAGCACTGGTTTGCCGCGCCAAAGGCTACGACATCGTGTTAGCGATGCCTGAAAACATGTCTTTGGAAAGACGCCAAATCCTAAACTCAATGGGCGCAAAAATAATGCTAAGCGAGGGCTCCAAAGGCATGGATGGCGCCGAAGATTTAGCCCACGAAATCGTAAATCGGAACCCCGAAAAATTTTTTATGCCAAATCAGTTTGCAAACCAAGCAAACGTTATGGCACACTACGAAACCACAGGGGAAGAGATTTGGCGGGACACCAACGGACAAGTTACGCATTTTTTGGCTGGAATGGGCACCACGGGCACACTTATGGGTGTTTCTAAGCGGCTAAAAGAACACAACCCCAATGTGCAAATTATCGGCATCCAACCCCAAGTTGGAACATCAATCCAGGGATTAAAAGATCTAAAAACTCAATACGTTCCCGCTATTTGGAACCCAAAACAGGTTGACGAAATCCACTACGTAAACCCCAAAGACGCCGAAGAAACCAGCCGACTACTCATATTGCAGGAAGGAATTTTTGTTGGACCCAGTTCAGGCGCCATCTTTCACGTTGCAGCCCAAAAAGCCCAACAACTCGAAAAAGGCGTTATCGTAGCGATTGCGCCTGACGGCGGCGAAAAATACCTCAGCACCAACCTGTGCGACCCGAATCTCTGCTTGGCTTGCGTCAAAAAGTTTGGGCTTCAATGCTCATACCAGGACGGCAGCCCTATAGTGAAGTTTGACATCCAAGACAAGAAGCGCTAGCGATCCACTTAAGCTGTAACAAGAGAACGTTGGGTGACAAGATTTATATGATATTTTAGATACAGCGTTAATTAGCTGAGTTGAAGGCAACTGTGGTCAGTTATTTACCAGTCGTTTTTACCCTAGCAGGGACTTTAATTATATGTTTATTGTTAGCCGTTATTGCCAAAAAGCTTGTTCCCAAGCTACGCGCTCATGAGGCCATTTTGTTTATTGTCCAGAACACCATCAACAAACCCGTTATTGCCGCAGTCGCTGGTTTTGGGTTGCTTTTAAGTTGGCAGTTAAGTTTGAACACCATAACAGGTCCCATTCCCACAGTTCTTGAAATCACAAACTTACGGCTACTCATGGAGCTGATAATTCTTGCTGTATCACTGTACACTGCTGGATTAATCATTAAACATGTAATTCCACCACTCATCAAGGTTCCTGAAGTTGACCGTGTTCTTGTTTACTTGGTTTATACTTTAGGATTTATTATCCTTGCATACATAGTGCTCACTTCGCCAGTCAGTCCACATGTTGAAACAGATGTCTGGGCGATGATTAACTTTCTGACAGGTATTTTCATGACTTATCTTGCAGTCTATGTCGTTAATGTCGTGTTCAAACGTTATTCTCTGACTATAGAGAGTAAGGAGGGTGGATTCAAAACTACAATTCGGTTTCTAAGAAGACTGGTCATATCTATAGTTGCGTTGGTAGGTGTTGCGGTGGCTACATTTGCCAATTTTCCAAGCCTTGGAGCTGCAATTGCCTCCATCTTTGTTGCAGCAGGGTTTGCGTCAATAGTGATTGGGTTAGCTGCACAAACCAGCCTTGCAAACATTATTGCGGGACTGGTTATTTCCACTTCGCAACCATTCAAAATCGGTGATGCTCTATCTTACGCGAATGAGTGGGCATGGGTGGAAGACATCAGACTTACTTTCACGATACTAAAAACTTGGGACAACAGGCGACTGGTTGTGCCCAACCAGATGTTTTTGAATTCGACAATGATCAACTATGATGCGGTGGATTGTACCAAACTCTGTATTGTTTATGTCAATATTACGTTTGAATCCGACTTAGACAAAGCAATTGAAATCTTAAAGGATGCCGCGCGGAATCATCCAGATTTCCTGCCAATTGGTAATTTACCCGTTGTGCATGTAATGGATCTGGGAGATGCCAACGGAACTGCCTCCGACGCTAACGCTTCAGGTGGAATATCACTCAGGCTCCTAAGCCGCGCCAAAGACCAATCCACCAATTTCCAAATGTCCAAAGACATCCTGTATTCGGTGAAAAAAGCCTTCGACAAAAACGACATTAAGCTAGCAGCTCCCAGACGGCAAATCATAATGGATCCATCTCAACAGAAAAAAGCAAATATCAACTCAACAGAACCATAAGAACATGTCAGCGGGATTTGACTTCGACCCTAACTAGACCTGTGCATATTTTAAGCCAAAAGTGGTATCCGTTAAAATTATAAGCATACTGAAACGATTATGAAACGACCCCTATGTCGGAAACTGATGATGGCAAGGAAAATGGTGCACTTATTCCAGGTTTCATTGTTGGTCTTGTGGCTGTCGTTTGTGCTGCGGCTCTTGTGTTAATTGCGGTTCTTGGACCCGCAGGGCTTGGAATAATACATTATAGAACTTCGCAGTCGGGTATATGGCAAACCCAAGCTTTTGACGTGACGGATTTAATTCTGCTCACACCTCTGCTGCTCATCGGCGCGGGTCTTGTGTTTTTGAAGAAGAACGCCGCGAAATTCTTCTTGGTGTTAACTCCGGTAACGTTGATGTATGCTGGGTTGGAGTATGGGTTAGCTCAGGAATGGAGCAGCACCCTTTACAGGGCAATTCCGAGGCGTATGCGTGGCTGTTTCTGGTTCTTGTCATCGGCGGACTCATCCTGCTCATCGGCAGCCTCTCCATGTTTACACATAAAGACGCGCCTGAGTTCAAAGTGAAAGGACTTCGAATCTATGTGATTGTGATGGCGTTGTTTCTGTTGATG
>JBJKPJ010000175.1:0-7449 GCA_046706605.1 Bathyarchaeia archaeon
TGTCAATGGTAAGGGGTTGCCATTATAAGTTGTTGCAACAGGTTGTGCATATTCTATGCCGTCATCAAAGGGAATAACACCGTTTTGTGGAGGTCTCCATGACCAACCAGAAGCAGTTGCGCCCCAAGAGCCTGCCAGAATGCATTCTGTAGAGTTCCATTTTTCAAGCATTTCTCCACCAGGAGGAGTAGTAACTGAAACTGGTGAAGGTCCAATGTTATCATTGAGGGTACCCATGATGTTTTGGGTTCCAGCTGTCGTGTTTACGTAGTAGCCTATTATGCTACCGGCGTCGTCAAAGACCGCTACGTTGTGTGTCATGCCTTGCATTGAAGTACCGTTTACAACGCTGAGGATGTACTTGCCTGTCATAGCATCAAACATATTGTATGTTGTTGACCTAGGCGCAACGTTGATTCCATCTGGGGTTCCTGTAGTCCAAAGGTAGGCGATGCCTCCATACTGATTAGGCGTTACTAAGTCGAGGATTTGACCCATCCAAAGCTGCGTGACCGTGCCAGTTGCTGTCAGAGCAGTTTGTTCAGGACTGCCGCCCCCGTAGTTGGAATTGTCGTCTGTCCATATTGTCTGTCCTGTGTACAAGCTAATACAAACGAGACTTGAAGGGTTTGTTGAACTTCCAGGATATTCATTGTAGTAGATATAGCCGTTGATGATTACGGGAGTGTATTTATGCTCATACTGCGAGGTTGAGTAGTAGTTGCCGTACGTTGTGCTTCCGCCATATTGTCCGCCGAGTACTCCACCAAAGGCGGCTGGTCTATTCCACATGATGTGACTGGTTAATGGCGCTGATGAGTAAGGATTATAATTTCCACTCATATTGTATGAGCCGCCGGCGTCTGTGCTGTACCCGCTGGTAAAAAGCGAAGCGCCCCCAAGGGTGTACCAATTGTGAACGTTCAGTGCGTTTATTGGTGTCTGCCAGTAGCTTGTTGGTAGCGGTGCTGCAGAAACTCCTGTTACAGGTGTTTGCTGTACTGTCAGCGTGGCTACGTCGCTGGTGGCTGGTAAAATGGTATCATTGACGTAATCAGGGTTTTGGCTTACGTGAGTTGATGCTGGGTTGTTAGTTGATCCAGTTAGTGTTTCTCCCGGGAAGGTCATCTGGAATTGATATGTTCCTGTCTGATCTGGAGTGTAACGTGTGCTTGTTCCGCCTGTATCATCAGAAGTAAAAGGACCTAAGGTTTCGTTGGTTCCATCAGGCTTGACAACGTGCACCGTGAATGGACCATATCTGTCACCGTATGGACCGCCTGCAGTCATTGGTGGTTCAGCGAGCCAAAAGCCAATAGTGACTGATTGACCCACGCCTACTGGGTTTGGTGCGACATTACAGAAAGCAAGAAGCTGAATCTCCAATGGAGGAGTATGCGCGCCTGCATTTGGTATTAGCACCATTGAAGCTGACATAGAAAATGTTAAAAGTGCTGCAATAAGAATAGCCATAGCTTTACTTTTCAGTATTTTCATTTTTCAAATTCTCCTTTAGTTTTCTTCATTTGCTGTTGCGACTTCAGTGGTAGGAACTGTAGTTGTCGTTGAAATCATTGCTGCAATTAAGATGCGCTAAAGCGATCGTGGATTTTTTTTGATTGATATTTGAATTTTTCATGTTTTCTCTATTTCTCCGTTTTTAACGTAAAAGGCATTTTCTTATATTTCTTTTGATATTTACACAAAATACATAATAAAAATAAATAAAAAAAGGAAATTACTTACATTTTATAACACGAGTTTCTGGGAAGCACATATGCTAAGAATCCACAAACCCACAACATAGGTTTTTAAGATAAAATGTTAGAATGGTAATAGAATAGCTGTTAAAGGGCAGTAAGCAAAAAAGAGCTGCCATGGTGTACAGAATGAAACTTGACGAGATAGATATCAAAATATTAAAACAATTGCTCAATAACTCACGTACGAGCTTTGATGTTATAGCTCAGGATTGCCAAGTTTCCGCTTTAACGATAAAGAATAGGTATAATCGCTTAAAAGAAAAAGGAGTAATTGAAGGCTCAACCATAATTGCTAATCAAGTAGGAACTAAAACAGGCGGCTTCGCAATTTTTTTATTAACCGTTGAAAATGGTCATGACATTGAAGTTTTGAAATCTATAAATGGACTTGATAACAGCAGATATGCTAACAACACTACTCTCAAGGCTCAATTTAATGAGCGATATAACATCGTATGGGGCGTTCCTGTGAAGAGTTTTTCAGAAATTCAAAGAATCAAAAATAGTGTAAAGAAAATACGATACGTCAGGAACATTGAAGTAAACATTGTAGAGAAAGAACTCAGGTTCTCAAGCAATTTAAACCTGAAACCTATTGAAGTGAAATAAATGGATGAAATTGATTTACAGATTATCAGAGAGCTCACCAAGGATTCTAGAAGTTCATTTTCAAAAATTGCTAAAAAAATAGGGGTTTCTACTGAAACAGTAATAAGAAGATTCAGCATGTTAGAGTCTGAGGAAGGGATACGCCCCGTATTAGTTGTGAATCACGAAAAGCTTGGATACGAGGCACAGGCCGTATATTTTATTCGCACGGTCAGTCATGCAGATTTATCAGGAATTGTTGAGCAAATATCTAAAACGCCTGATATAATGACCATTACAGTAGCCTCGGGGATGTATGATATAATGACTATAGCATTAGTGAGGGGGATTAAGCACTCGTTCAAAATAGGTGAAGAGCTTGAGAAAATAGAAGGCATAGCTAAAGTGACGATTGACCTTTACTATTTACCACCAGATGATTGCACCTCATTCCCTCCAGACTACTGGCGATGTTAAAGCGCGCACTCCGCGTGGAAGATATACTGCAACGTTATGAGGACACCCATTCACTTTCTGCCGCCTTAAGAGCTGAACTGTTGACAATTTAAAATTACTCCCCACTCAAAAGGACATGAACATAATTAGTAAGATAGTTGCCAACATAATTCTCATTCGTATTACAATTACAACGATGAATTGTTAGAAGGGTTTGCTGGGGCTCTGGACCAAATAAAGGAGAAAGGGAAATGCAAAACCTTTCTTGCGAAAATATAGCTATTCTTGTTGCAATACTAAACCAGAGCCCACTCAGCCCACATTTTTCAATGCTTTTAACAAAAAAAAGAAAAAGGGAAAGATGCTGTGTTTTTTCTCTTTATGGATGCCCTTTTCGCGTCATCATCACTGCGAGCATTACCAGCACAATGATGATTAAAACGAATATGCCAGCAATTGCGGGTACGAAGTATAGGTCAGCTGCTGATTGCGGTGGAGCTGCAGTCGGCGCGGGGGTTGCAGCTGGTTCGGAAGCATAAATGTGTGTTTCAGCGTTAGATCCATAGTATCCATTGGAACCTGCAAATGTTGCATACAATGTATAATCGCCAGGTATGTCAGGGGTCCAGGTGAATGCAAATGTTCCGCCTCCAGTGCTTGTGGTGGTGCCGATATCTCTGTAGTTGCCATTAGAATCAAGCACGCTTAGCGTTACCGGTACTCCTGTTACGTTGTGAGGCATCGGCTGTTGTTGATACACCGCTTCCATAAATTGACTCATGCTAGCATCAGAAACACAAGGTAAGCCATTGGGGAAGTTCATCGCAACTGCGTCTTGCTGTGAACCCGAGGAGATATCAGTTACTGTTCCAGTGATAGTTATCGGAGTAGCAGTTGTCACACCAATATTGGGTGCCGTAATCGTTGTTTTGGTTGGTCCTTGGCCGTATGAATATATTTGGTTGTCATATCCGTTATACCAGACCATATACCCATCTGCGAGGGCTGGTGCGCTTGCTATGTTGAAACTTAAAGAATCCCAGATTTTGTCTCCTGTCGTTGCGTTTAGGCAGTATAGTTTTGCTCCTTTGTACACTGGCGGTGTGTAGTCATGTCCCGATCTTATGTAGAACATGCCATCAGCAAGAATGTAGTTGCCTCCAAATGTGCCCAGAGGGTATGTTCCGTAGGGAGTGTCATACGCAACGCTGCCCGCAGACCAAGTCCACTCTGTTGTTCCTGTTGTAGCATTATAGGCGTATACTTGTCCGCCGATTCCCCAAGAGTAGAAACTGCCATATCCAAAGACTCCGCCAACGCTGTAACCGTAGGAGTTCCAAGGACTAGTCATTGGTTCAGTTTCCCAAAGTTGTTGACCAGTCTTTAAGTCATAGCCTGTCCATTTTTCTGTTTCTCCGGCATAAACAGCGTATTTTCCTTCGCCCACTTTTACAGTTTGGCTAACATATGGAGTTATAGTTCGGTTTACTGGTCCCCATAGTAGTCCACCCGTGTCTGCGCTGTAGCCTGCGTCAACTCGGTAGGTGTTGCCCCCGACTGTTAGTCCTTGCCCGCCTATTACTCCCGATGTAGCAGTTGTCAAAATTACTCCGCTATCGATTCCAGAAATGCTTTGCGGGACAGTAATTGGTACGCCACTGACGTTAGTTGCTATAGGCACGCTCCATTGGTATCCCGCGTTCCAATCAATAGTTGCCCCTTGAGGTGGTCGCCAGATTTCGCTTGCACTATAGATTAGATAGATGTTATTCTTCTGAGAACCTGCTTCGATGCAAAGGCTTGAATTCCACATAGATAGCATTCCATTGGCAATTGTGTAGCTCAGAATTTCACCGTTCGGACCAGCCACAAGAGTACCTGCTGACACATTAGCGATATCTAATATCCATTGTCCTGTCATGGCGTCGTACATTGACCATTTGTTGGGCGCTGTCGAAAGTGTCCACCCATTTATTCCTGATGGCGCAGTGAAGAGGTATGCATGGGCTCCATATTGGTCACCAGTTTGGAAGTTGTATACCATTCCTACTGTTAAGGATGACTGCCCAGTGTTCATTGTCCAAAGCGTTTGCCCTGTGCGTAAGTCTACTGCTGTTAAGTTGCCTGGATCATTCTTTGCTCCGGGATATGCTGTATAGTATAGTACACCATTGAGTATAATCGGTGAAAATTTTGCTTCGTATGCTGTTCCTGTTGCGTAGATGGCTGTATCGCTGCTGCCAAATGAGCCGCCGATCTGACCTCCGAAAGCTTCTGGCTTAGTCCACATAACATGAGCTGTAGTTGGTGCGGTTGAATAAGGATCAAAGTTGCCGTTTTGATTATACATTCCGGTGTCACCAAATGTGGTCGCTGCAAGTCCTAACCAGTTTCCGCCAATTGATGACCATTCCCTGTTCATAGAGTTTATAGGTCGTGTCCAGTAACTTGTTGGAAGTGGGTTGGCACCGTATTCTGATCCAACTGGATCTTGCTGGACCGTAAGTGTTGTGCTTGCACTGCTTGGAAGGAAGGTGTCGTTGACAAAATCAAGTTCTAGTGAAATAGCACCCAAAGATAAGCCTGGAGGATAAGGATTCTCATTTTGTGCTATTTGTCCAGGAAAAGTGAAGTCGAACTTGTAAGTGCCGATTTGAGTAGGTGTATAGTGTGTCGAAGCACCTCCGTTAACGTCGGAATTAAATGGACCTAAAGTTTCAGTTGTGTTATCAGGTTTTGTCACGGTGATTGTTTCATTGTGCCATCTTGATCCCCAAGGTCCTTCTGCACCGATCGGTACTTTGTCAAGCCAGAATGTGATGGTAGCTTGCTGCCCAACTCCAACAGGATTTGGCGCTGCATTGATGAATGCGTAAGTTGGAACTGAGATTGGCGGTGTATGAGCGCTAGCATTTGGCAATATGGTAAGTGCGGGAATAAGTGCTGACATCAAAAGCAAAGCAATTGATAGTATTGTTTTTTGGTTTATTCTTTTAACCATTGTTTTTTTCTCCTTAGTGTGAAGATATTTAAAATTATATCGCTTTTAACGAGTAGTGTTATTCCTACAATACAACATAATTTTTCGAAAAAAACAAAAAATTAAAGTCACTTTAAACCATTAATTATGTTTTAGAGGAGTAGTGAAAAGAAGGAGATGGAAATTGAAAATAAAAATATCCACATGCTATGTAAACTTGGATTGACTCCGCTAGAAGCAAAAGTATTCCTAATTTTAGCCAGAAGTGGTAGGCAAAAAATTGAGAAAATAGCCACTTTGGCGGACATAGATCGCTCAAACGCCTATCCCACAATCAAGAAACTTCAAAGAAGCGCCCTAGTTTCCGAAATAATAGGGAAGCCAAATCTTTACGAGGCGGTCTCTCTTAAAGAAGGAATATCAATTCTTCTTGAACTCAAAGAGACGGAGTTCAGTGCAATCAAAAAAGAGGCAAAAGAGTTTGCTTCCTCTATAAAATATAAAAATCGCCTTGCCCTTATGGACTGTGAGTTCAAGATCATCAAAAGATCTAGAAAAACAAGCGCGAGTGATGTAATTACTGCTTGCAAAAACGCGGAACGAAGTTTTGATCTTATAATCAGTGCAAATATTTTTACCTATTTGTTCATAGAGCTAGCGGCATACCAGCTAGACTGCATTAGGCGAGGCGTAGAATACCGCGTTATTACCGAACAGACAAATGTCGAACGAAACATAAAAGACATCCACCGTTTCATGAAATATGCTAACTTCAGTCTTAGAACCGTCTCTGAACCGCTCGGGACTGAACTTGCAATATCAGATAAAAAAATAGTCGATTTCAATTTGATACCAAACGCGACAAAGCTAGATTCCTCAAAGCTAGAAACAAATCACCCGGGCTGCGTTGAGGTATTTCAGAATCATTTTGACAAGGTCTGGAGCCAAGCACAAAACTGGTCATTAAAAAGAGACAAAGTCAATTCAACAAATAGAGAAAATAGACAAAACCCCCAACCGATCGCTTGCTAAAAGATAGTACTTTTACTTATTTCCACTATTTTCCAATGCGATCCAAGGCAAACGCAGAAATACAAGATTGAGATGGAAAAGATGGCGGGCCCGACGGGAATTGAACCCGCGACCTAAGGATTAAGAGTCCTCCGCTCTAGCCTGACTGAGCCACGGGCCCACAGATATGCTTTTGAAGCAAGTTTCATTGCAAAATATAGAGATTGCGGTTTTAGCGCTCTATTTTGTTTTCCAGCGGCTCCGAGTTTTGCTTTGATATGTATTTTGGTTGAAGGCAACAATATAGGGCATAACGAGACAAAACAGTTTTGTCTCTTCAGCTTGTGGAAATAGCCACAATCAACCAGCAGCGCCATGCATATGCGAGCACAAAAAAGCATTTCGTAGCAGCATGTTGGAAGAGGAATGATTAAGGAGGCTGTTGCCTTCTTCTAATTAATAGAAAAACAAACTTTGGGAGCCTGATTGTGGTTTTGTTGTTGCAGCGTGATGCAGTTAAGGCTAATAACAAGCGTCGCCATATTTTTTGTGGGGATGTTTTTGGCTGATTCTTTCGGAGAAGTTTATGTTCTAAAAACAGCCAACCGTAAAGAAGGAATACCCAAACTATTAAACAAACTGGGTTTAGAC
>JBJKPJ010000176.1:0-1284 GCA_046706605.1 Bathyarchaeia archaeon
TTGTAAAGGGTGTGGCAGATGGTTTTGGTTCAACAACTCTGCATGGATTTAGCTGAGTGTGATTGTGAAGACATGTTGAAAGTCGAAATGATTGTTCATTATTTTAGGCATATTGCAAATGTGTGGCTATTGTGTGCATAAATGTTGCTCGTTGAAGATTATTGATTTTATGGATGTTCATTTAGAGCGGGCAGCTTAGCATATTGCAGTTGAGAGGATAGTTCCTAACCATCATGCATTATCAGCTATAAAGTTGAACATCAGCAGTTGCGCGATCGGTTGTCATGGGGAAACCCAGAGTGAACTCCTGATAAACAAGACTACAGGTAAAGCTTACGATGAGATATGCTTTGCGGGTCTTGAATTAAACCAGCCCAATCGCACGGTTTTTAACTCTGTGGAGGCTTTTTTTGTTTATGAAAGAAGTTGAAGTTAAAATCTTGGAGATTGACAGACCAAAAATCGAAAAAGCCCTTGTTGGTTTGAATGCTCAAAAAGTTTTTGATGGAGAACTTGTGACATTGTTTTTTGATTTCGAAGATAACTCGATACGAAAAGGAAAAAACGTTTTAAGATTAAGGAAAGACCCCCACAAAACCGAGTTAACCTACAAACATGTCCACTTTGAACGAGAAGCCAAAGTGGCAGAGGAATATTCAGTTGAAGTCTCAGACCTTGACACCACGATAAAAATCTTAGAAAAACTGGGTTTATCCGTTACGGAACAAATGCAAAAGCACCGCATAAGCTACAAGTTGGAAGGCACCCGCTTTGACATTGACCACTACGGCGGCAAATATGAGTTTGTTCCTGAATTTTTAGAAATTGAAGGCGAAGTGAACCTAATTCACAAGTACGCTATGCTCTTGGGTTTCCAAGAAAAAGATTGCCTACCATGGTCAACGGATGAGCTACTCCGTTATTATTCCCCAAAAAAGTAGAGTTAGGAGACACAATTGGTCACGGTTTGGGTTTGGGGTTTTTGCGGGGCACAGGTTTAGCTTTACTGGTTTTTGGTCTAGGCGGCTGCTTTTTCTGTGGCGGGGTCTTTTTTGGAGCGTTCCAAGTTGGGTAGTTGCCGTGTTCTTTTTTGAATTTTTCCAGCAATTCCTGTTGGGTTGTTTTTGGGTCTTCGCTTACCATCCAGCTGACGCAAACTTTTTCTAGATATCCTTCATCCATCAGTTTTGAATTGATTTTTCTCGCTGTTTTTCCACCATAACCACATAGGTAACCGCCGAAGATGCGTTTGACTGGGTTTTTTGATTTTCCAATGTACAGTAT
>JBJKPJ010000177.1:0-3428 GCA_046706605.1 Bathyarchaeia archaeon
CCAACAGCAAGGGCTTTAGCCTTGCAGGCGGCGGAAACACCATCGCAGCCATAAACGAGTACGGGCTAAGTAGCAAAATCGGTTATATAAGCACCGCAGGCGGAGCACTCATCGAATTCTTGATGGGCAAAAAACTGCCAGGCGTTGTGGCTTTGGAAAACGCGGTTACAGTCAAAAAAATCTAACTCTTCTTTTTTTCTATGTTAAAAATTAAAAAAATTTGGTTCCAAAAAGTTCAGCTTTTTGGTTTAATTTTAGTATAGTTGCTTTCCGCAGTTGGGGCAGAAGCGTTCGTTTGCTTGTACAATTCTTCCGCACTGTGGGCATACACGTGTGGCTTGCTGTTGGTTCCATGCCGGTTGAGATGGTGCATAAGCAGGTTGCTGAGGAGGTGGTGCATAATATTGTGGTTGTGATGCATCATACTGAGGTGCTCCTTCAGGGATAGGTTTGTAGACTAACGCTAAGATGCCGCCTATTAAGCCAAATAGCCCGCCTACTCCAATTATTGAGAATATTACGATAAGGATACCCCATTTTGTGTGTTCTATGGGGTTAGTTTTAAGTTTGCTTGCAAAGGTGATAATGAGTATAGAGGTTATAAGACTCCAGAAGCCAAGACCTAACAAGAATGTCCAGCCTAAACCGAATCCTGTATTGTAGTAACCGTAGTAATCTATGGAATTTACTGCTGAGAATGCAAGTGCTCCAAGCACGATGAAAGCAATAGATACCAGTAACCCGATAATACCACCAATCAAAGACAGAATGTATGCTGCTGTAGGTCTGTTTTGAACTTGATTTTGTTGATACATTTTTTTCCATCCATTGATTGAGTCTGTTTGTTTATGGGTGTATAAAAAATTTGTGAGCGCTTGCTTTCTGACAAAAATTTTGAAAACCAATTTTGCAGTTTGCGCTTTTACCGAACTTGTCGTCTTCTTTTGGTTGGGAAAGAATTTGGGTCAGGTTCTCTGACACCGACTTGAGTTCTTGGGCGGCAAAATCTGGTTTTTGCCCGCTTTCCCGTAGGTCATTAAAAGAGTAGAACTGTGAGGAAACAAAAACTGTCTTCAACCCAGCTTCCTTGGCGCCTTTTATATCTTCGATAGGGCTGTCTCCGATAAAGATGGCTTCGTGCGGTTGAACCTGCAGTTTGGCTAAGGTTTCTTTAAAGATAAGGCTGCTAGGTTTTCGCCACCCAAACTCCTCTGAAACCAAAACCGTTTGGAAAAGCTCGTTTAAACGCAGGTGCCTTAGACTCTTGTAGATAACTGGCGCATAAGTGAAGTTAGAAATCAGCCCGACTTTTCCTTGTTGAGCAGCTTTTTTTATGAGGGTTTTTGCGCCCTGACGAATCTGCAGACTAATAATGAAGTCTTTGAAAAACGCAGCAAGCGCGGTTTGAATGCGGCAATCGTCGGCTGCCACCTCAAATCCCAAGCTGCAGAGGGCTTCACTAACCCAGATGGCGTTAGTTACTTCCCGGTACTGCGTATAGCGAATTTTGCGGTACTTTTGGTGCGCTTTTTCATATTCTTGGAGAAAGCTGCCTTTGTTAATGTCGAATCCTTCAGATAACAGAGCCCAGTACAGGTTGTCTTCGGAGGCTTCCATGCTGTAATTTCGGCAGTTAACCAACGTGCCAATATAATCAAGGATTACCGCTTTACACGACATTTTTGTGTCCTTTTTTTGCTTATGTTGGTCCCGAAAATTTCGGGGATGCTTTTTCCCACCGAGGTTTCCATAAGTTTTGCGGGGTTGCCTATTGAAGTTTCAACCGAAGCATCATAGGGAATTGCGCCAAGGTACGCCAGCCTCAGCTTTTGGGTTGCCAGCTTGATGCCGTTTGCCTTGTCCATTTTCATGTTCTCGACAACACCAATTATGGGCATGTCAAGCTCGCAGAGTAACGAAACCTGTTTTTTGACTACTTCAAAAGCCAAAAACGATGGCGTTGTGACAATTAGAAACTCTATCCGTTTCACCAGCCGCACCAAGTCAAGGACAGCATCGCTGATTCCAGGCGGCATATCGATGATTAAAAAATCCAGTTTTCCCCACTGTGTAATCGCCAGCAGCTCGATAAGCGCGTTGGATATTTCTGCTCCTCGTAGTGGTGCGGCTTTGTTGCCAACATAGTAAACCAGCGACATGTAAACTAAGCCATCAAACGTGGGCGGGATGATTCCTTTTTCCTCTTTAGGCTGCAAATCAACAGGCGCGCCCAAGATGATGTGGGTTGAGGGGCCAGTAAAATCCAAATCAAACAACCCCACCTTGTAACCTTTATTGGATAAAGTCAGCGCCAATGCGGTTGCAACCATGCTTTTGCCCACGCCGCCTTTCCCGCTGGAAACCGCCACAATTCGCCTAACCCCTTCTAACCGCTCATCGATGACAATTGTCCGTGGGTCAATCAATCCTACTTTGCTCCTTTCATATCTTCAAGCCAAACCCCGCGTCCCGTGGTGATTTCAAAGTCGGGGCTACCACATTTGGGGCATTTGATGTATGTGTGAGCTACTTCGGGAACAAAATGAATAGCTTCAGCGGTTGTTTTGTCGAGTTTTTTTAGGCTAAATTGCCAGCTGTTCCCGCAGACTCGACATTTGAGAGTGGATTTGGCTTTGAGGATGCGGAATTTGGCGTGTTTGAATTCTGGTGGCTTTAGTTGGTTGAGGGCAAAGCGTAAAATCGGCGGCTCAACCTGTTGGAGTTCGCCGACTTTTATAGTGACCTCTGCGACTTGGGTGACTTTTTCTTGTTCAGCAATCTGTTTAGCCGCGGCTAGCAGCGCTTCGGCTAGTGCCCATTCATGCATAAATTAATTTAAGGCTCAATGGAGACATAAAAGAATATTGCACTAAACCAGAAAAACGATACATTGGAAGTAACGGCGGGTTTTTGGGGCTTTAATAATTTAAAAAACCGCCGATAGCGTCTATCCCTCCTATTGTTTCTGTAGCTTTTCTAATAGGCTCAGAAAGGTTTGCATAATTTTTAATGACTTACATAGCTATCAAACTCGGCTATTGCTGACTTTTGGCGGTTTTAGAATTCCCCCAAGAAAGATGTTGGTTGGCTGTTGTTTTTTTTGGTTGCAACGTTTTTCTTTGTTTGTTTGGTTGTGGCTATCCGCTTTTCTCCATAAATTCAACATGGCTATTTTGAAGCGGACAGCTTGCGGATGTTGAAGCATGGAAGCATGTATCTTTTGTTTATTTTTCCACACGAAAAATTAAGCGATCTAGCGTATCCCCGAATGCTCAAGGATATTAATAGGTAAAATATTAAAACTTGGTTGTGTATCCCCTTCGGCACCAAATATGTTTACGTAACGCTTTTGAAGTAAGTTTAAATCCGCTTGCTTGCTCTAAAATATTGGATGCCACAATGCAAGAGCAACTTAACGTTTTAGCTTT
>JBJKPJ010000178.1:0-9650 GCA_046706605.1 Bathyarchaeia archaeon
CCCTAAAGGAAGCCATAGCAAAAATAGGAGCCTAAACATGCCACTGGCTAAACGCATAATCCCCTGCCTTGACGTTGACCACGGAAAAGTCGTCAAATGCATAAACTTCCTTAACCCCAAACAAGCAGGCGACCCAGTGGAGCTGGCAACCCGCTACAGTGACGATGGCGCCGACGAACTGGTTTTCCTCGACATCGCCGCCAGCCACGAAAAACGCGACATCATGCGCAACTACGTGGAAGGCGTCGCTAAAGCCATCAGCATCCCCTTCACCGTTGGCGGCGGAATCCGCAACGTACCCGACGCAAGACTAGTCTTGTGTAGCGGCGCCGACAAAGTCTCGGTTAACACGGCAGCCGTAGAAAATCCGCAGCTCATAACCGAGTTGGCTGATGTTTTTGGTCGCCAATGCGTGGTCTGTGCTATTGACGCCAAACGAAACCGCATGCCCAGCGAGGGAATCCTTGTGGACACTGCCGAGGGCAATGTGTGGTTTGAAGTGGTTACATATGGGGGCAGAAAACCCACAGGCATTGACGCGGTTACTTGGGCGCTTGAGGCTCAGCGGCTGGGTGCAGGCGAGTTCCTTGTAACATCCATGGACCGTGACGGCACCAAAGACGGCTACGACATTGAACTGACCCGTGCCATCTCCGAACGCGTCCATGTGCCAGTCATCGCCAGCGGCGGCGCAGGCATCCCAAAACACCTCCTAGATGTCTTTGTTGAGGGCAAAGCAGATGCGGCGTTGGCAGCGTCGATTTTCCACTACAACAATTACCCTGTTCCCGTAGTCAAAGAGTACTTGCGCAAGATGGGGGTGACGATTCGAGCATGACACAAAACGACTTGCTGGAGAAGTTGGATTTCAAAAAAGGCAGCGGGCTAATCCCCGTCATAACCCAAGACGCAAAAACCAAAGAAGTTCTTATGCAAGCATTTGCCAACCGCGAAGCCGTCGAATATACTCTGAAAACCAAAAAAGCCACATACTGGAGCCGAAGCCGCAACGAACTCTGGATAAAAGGCGAAACCTCGGGACACACACAGAAAGTAATATCCGTCTTTACAGACTGTGACTTTGACTCACTGTTGTATGTGGTTGAACAGACTGGTCCAGCATGCCACACTGGAGAATACAGTTGCTTCTATAATAAAATGATCTGAAGGCTTTTTAAATAGCCTTATTTTTTTGCTTCAACCATTTTAATCCAAACGGCTTAAGTCTCAAAAATGAGTGCCTATAGTTTCCAGCGCTAAGTCGTGTGCGATGGCGGTTCTAGCAATGAGAAGATAAGCATCGGGCAGAAGTGTTCCTTTTTCTTTTAATTTTCGATATATTTTGTAGTATTCTTCGATTATAAGATTATCTAAATTTAGGATTGTGAAGCTTTCTTTCTAAGAGCTTTTTTGCGATTTTCTTTTTTGTCATCTATGCCTCTTAAGACCTCTAAAAGAGTTATGGGCGAAATAATTGCTGGACTGTAATTGTTAGCTTCTATTATGTCTTTGACTACCGCCTGTTTATAGTAGGTTCATCTTAACTTGAAGTTCTCCCGAAATTCCTTGCTTGATTCGCGGATGGTTTTTAGGTCTTCTTTTGTGAGCAGTTGACGGAGTTCCTCGAAGGCTTTTTTGCCTCTTTGGAGTTTCCCTGCGATGTACATTTCTAACAGGAAGTCGCCCCTTCTTTTTCGCCTTTTGCTTTTTCCAATTGTTTTTTTACTTCGACTGGAACAGAGATGGTGGCGTATTTGCTCATATGTAACTCCATAACTTTACAGTTACATAACCATACGTTAACCCTTTCGTCGTTTAAATCATCAAACATGAACGCTTTTAAACAAAAATTCACTTCTATTATTTTGTGGATTGTTATGTCTTTACATGAAGCCATGCTTTACGAACGGCAAAAAACCGGCAAAGTCAAATGCCGCCTCTGTGCCCGCCGCTGCCTAATCAACGACGAAGCCACAGGATTCTGTTTGGTCCGCAAAAACCAAGGCGGCACCCTCTATACCCTAAACTACGGCAAAGCCGTCTCTGCAGGTGTTGATCCCATTGGCAAAAAACCCCTCAGCCACTTCAACCCCGGCGCCCTCGTCTTATCCATTGCTGCGGCTGGCTGCAACTTCCGCTGCCAATTCTGTGACAACTGGATGATAAGCCAAGACCACGAAGTCGCCGGCACCTCCTTCCCACCCCAAGAAGTAATAACATCCGCCATTAAAGCAGGGTGCCAAGGCATAAGCTACACCTACACCGAACCCACAATTTTTTTTGAATATGCCTACGACACCGCTAAACTCGCTAAAGAAGTGGGATTGTTTAACACGTTTGTCACCAACGGCTACATGACGTCTGAGGCGGTAAAAACCATCGCCCCCTACCTTGATGCGGCAACTGTGGATTTCAAAGGAGGCGGCGACCACTCCTTCTACCGCAGCGTTATGTCGGTTCCCAACGTAAAACATATCTACCAAACCCTAAAAGAACTCAAAAAAGCAGGCGTTCACATCGAAATCACCAACCTTGTGATTCCCCAAAAAGGAGATTCCATGGACCGCATCCGAGAAATGGCAAAATGGATAAAAACCAACCTCGGTGCCGACATACCCTTCCACCTGCTACGTTTTCACCCCGAATACAAAATGGCAACCACCCCTGCCACCAGCGTGCAAACCATGGAGCAAGCACTATTGACAGCCAAAAACCAAGGGCTCCAATACGTTTACTTGGGCAACGTACCTGGGCATGCTGGGGAAAACACGTATTGCCCCAACTGCGACACACCAGTCATCAAACGCGACGCCTTTGATATAACCCACTGGAAACTCACCGCCGACATGAAGTGCCCCGTTTGCGGATACGCCATCCCCATAAAGGGCAAACTATGGCAAAACCCCCAACGCTACCCCTACGCCCTGTTCTAAAGCAACGAAGAGAACCACCTCTTATTAAGAAAGCCCACTGTGCATTCTGCAAGGACCCCCTAAAATGGCAACCTACAAAGCGTTAGCAATCGCCACCAGCTACTGGAAACCCAAAGACAACTATCTAACCCTAATTGAAACTGCCCTGAAAGGCAGAATTCGAAACGGCGATTTTGTGGTGGTCTCTGAAAAAGCCCTCTCAATTGCGCTTGGAAAAATCATAGACGAAAGCGCTGTCAAGCCAGGGGGTGCCGCCAAGTTATTGGCGGGGTTTTGGATGCAGAAAATCTGGGGGTACCCGATAGGTTTTTTGTGTGGGTTTGGGCAGCGATTGCTTAGGCGTCTGCAGATGTATCCGGCGGAAGCGGGAAGCCGCCATAAACAAGTTGCTTTGGCGTATGCAGGGGTTTGGCAAGCGCTCATGTTCGGATCAGAAGGCGGCATAGACGGCTCAAACCTAGCGTACTCCTACGTGAGCCTTCCTCTCGGCAACGCAGAGGAATTGGCTCAACAACTCCAAACTGCAATTTCCCAGAAACTAAACAAAACCATCTGCGTAATAGTTGCCGACACCGACAAAACCTACAAATTCCACAACTTTTACTTCACTCCCCGACCCAACCCACTGCGGGGTATCCAGTCATTCGGCGGAGTTGTTGCCTACGTGGTTGGAAGAGTTTTGAAGCTGAAAAAGAGTTCCACGCCGCTTGCCGTTGCCGGATGCCATCTTGCCGTTTCGCAGGCGTTGACAATCACCAACATCGCCGATCGGGCGCGGGGTCCAGGTAGCGGCGCCACCGTTTGGGATATGGCTGCCCGATTCCACGCACCCATCGACGAGGTAACATGGAGTATGCTCTCGGAAATAGAGCACAAACCCATTGTTGTTGTGCGGAAAATGGGTTGAAAACTTAATTAAACCAGAAAAAACACTTGTTGAGTGAAAAAGAACTTTTACATCGGCGGGATACAATATGGATGAAACCCTTAAAAAAATGAATTCTTTCTTTAATCCACACTCAGTAGCGGTGGTTGGCGCAACCAAAAAAATCGACAAAGCCGGTCACGTCATCTTCAAAAACTTCGCAACAAACAAAGAACGCGCCGTCTTTCGAGGCGAACTCTATCCAGTTAACCCAAACGAAGACCAAATCTTAGGTTTCAAATGCTACCCCAACCTAACAAAAATCCCAGAAGACATAGACCTCGTAGTCATAATCGTGCCCGCCAAAGCCGTGCCCAGCGTTATGTCAGATGCGGCGGCAAAAAAAGCCAAAGCCGTCATCATCATCAGTTCAGGCTTCAAAGAAGTCGGCAACACCGAGTTGGAAGACCAAGTCGTCGAAATCGCCGAGAAAGCCGGCATCCGCGTTCTTGGACCCAACTGCCTTGGCGTGTTCTACAGCAAAACCGGAATCGACACCCTGTTTTTGCCCGAAACCAAGGTTCTGAGCACCGGCGAAGACGTAGTTGCCACCCCCCGCCCCCTGTCAGGCAACATCGCCATGGTCACCCAGAGCGGGGCGTTCGGCGTTGCAGCGCTAGACTACCTAACAGGGCGCCAAATGGGTGTTAGCAAATTCGTCAGCTTTGGCAACAAATGCGACGTAACCGAATCCGACATCCTCTACTACCTGCTCCATGATCACGAAACCAAAGTCATCTTGGTCTACCTCGAAGACGTCAAAGACGGTAGGAAATTTCTGGAAGTCGCCAAACAGGTCACCGCAAAAAAACCTATCGTCGTCATCAAATCGGGCAGAAGCGCCGCTGGAGCCCGAGCCGCCGCCTCCCACACAGGTGCCATCGCAGGCAGCGACAAAATATACGACGCCGCCTTCGAGCAGGCAGGAGTTATACGCGCCCGCGACATGGAGGAGTTTTTTGACGTAGGCAAAGCCTTAGCTATGCAGCCGCCCGCGTTTGGCACCAATATTGGCATCTTAACCGACGCAGGCGGACCAGGCGTTATGACAGTAGACGAATGCGAAAGCCTCGGCTTAACCGTGGACCGCTTCGATGCGGAAACCGACAAAAAATTCAACGACCTCAAAGAACGAGGTGTGATTCTCAAAATCGCCGCCACCCATAACCCCGTCGATCTCACAGGCTCGGTGACTGATGACATGTTTGAAATCGCCGCCGACATCATGTTCCAAGATCAACAAATCAGCGGCATCATCCTACTCGGATTGCACCACATGCCTGGTTTGCGCGAAAAATACATCAAAGGCATCGTTAAGATCTCCGCCAAATACACCAAACCCATAGTCATGTGCGACATCGGCGCCACCGAAATGGCCCTCTACACCCGTAGTCGCTTTGACCGCCTCTGTGTTCCCAGCTTCGAATCCCCTGAAGACGCTGCAAGAGCAATGAAAGCACTGGTAACCTACGGTAGGTATCTTCGTCGCATCGGGCAGGCTGATGGGTACATGGCTAACCTGCATAAAGTGTGCCGCGCTAAACCCTAACCGAAACAGCCACCACGCCACCGTCCACAAGTCCGAGCCGCCTTCGCAAGTTGACTGGCGCAATGATTTCTAAAACGTCCCGCGGGTAATTAGGCATTACAGGGACTACAACGGCGCACTCCAGCCCCTCAATACTGGCACGAAATAAGACACCGGGAAAATAGCCTGCCTGTGGCTCTACCAATAGCTCCTCAGCATTATCCAGTACGCTCCTCTCTGCCAAGCTCTCCGCAGTTAGGCGCAAATTCAGGGTGCCCAAAAACGGTGTAAACCCTAATTTCTGCTCAATCTGCTCTAAAAACCAAGGCAGCTCCACAAACTTTTTTCCTCCACCCTGCCCAGAGTAAACAGTGCCCAAAAAAACAACAGTCGGCAAACTCGGCTTCCCGCAACTACTCATTTTGCTCTTTAAGCCAACCTGCCACAGCTCTCAAAATGGGGTCAGAACTGATTTCCACCACGGGCACAATCATCTTCTCCTTAGTCTCAATAACAGGCGTGTACTTGGGCATCAACGCGTACCCAACAAATGTCCAGTACACCTTGCGTTTCTCCAAAAGCTCCTTAACCACAAGCGCGGTGGATGCTGTCAACGGAAAGTAGAGGAAAACCACGCCGTCAACCCAATACAGCCCCGCCAACTTGCCACCAGCAATAACCGAAGTAAACCTCGCAATCTCCTCAGGGCTGCCAAAACGGGTTTTTTCCATAATCACAATTTCCTTAAACGGCTCGTAACAAACAGCGGTACCACCAACACTCATAACCAATCACACCTAACATAGGTGACGCCAACCCCCCTTTTAATATTGCCTATATCCAAATTAAAACAAAACCGTTAAAGCATTGAAAGGCTAACTTTAACAAATTGGGTATGTTAATATTTTTTCATTGATAAAATTGTTTATTTTGTGGGTGGTTGATTGCGTTTGTTGTGTTTTTTTGTTTTTGGGGCTTGTGGATTTGTCTATAATCAGTTTACAACTTCAGGCTGATGCAAAATTAAAAAAAGCAAACTGCCTCAAAACCCGTTGGAAGATGATGATCAAGGAGGCTCTTTCCATATTCTTAAACTAGAAAAAACAGAGTGTCTGGTAGTTTTGTAGCTGGTTTTTGTTGTTTTTTGTCAACTTGAACCGCTAATTCCCATGAAAACTCTTAAATTATACGTTTCCCAACACAACTGCAAGGTCGTTGTTTGATGTCGGCAAATAATAGCAAGCTACAAATCCAAGGCTATGACGAAAGCGAAAAAATGTTTCTTGTAAAGTCCCCTTCAGGCGATGTGGTAAAGGTTGCAGACACCTTTGCCGAGATGTTTCCGCTATGGGTGGGCAGAGTTTTAATTACGGCACAAAACGGGAAATGGGCACAAATCGCAGCTAGCCTGACAACAGGATTCGCAACCAGCGTGATTGAGGCAACTGCCGAAGCAGCCATTGAACGGACCGTTCCAGCCGACAAAACACCCGACAAACGACCAGGCGTACTAATCCAAATCTACAATCGCGACCGCTTCGAACTCAAAACCCAACTCATGCAACGTATTGGTCAATGCACGCTGACCTGCCCAACAACAGCGGCATTCAACGGCTTAGAGGGCAAACGCACCCTAAGCGTCGGAAGCAGCCTGCGGTATTTCGGCGATGGCTTCCAAAAAAAAGTTATGGTCGGCGACAGACGATGCTGGAAAATTCCCGTAATGGAAGGCAACTTTATTGTTGAAGACGGCTTTGGCGCTATGGAAGCAGTTGCGGGCGGAAACTTTATGATTTTCGCAAAAACCCAAGAAGCCGGTCTACAAGCGTCGGAAGCAGCGGCAGATGCCATCCGTGCAGACGCACCTGACGTTATTATGCAGTTTCCAGGTGGTGTTTGCCGTGCAGGCAGCAAAGCAGGCTCGCTAAAATACAAGCTTAAAGCCTCAACCAACCACCCCTACTGCCCAACTCTGCGCACTGTTGTTCCCGACAGCGTGGTGCCAGAAGGTGTAAACTGCGTTTACGAAATTGTCATGAACGGCTTAACCCTTGACGCAGTGAAAAACGGCATGAAAGTGGGCGTAACCGCAGCCATCGGCGTTCCTGGCGTAGTCAAAATCTCCTCAGGTAACTATGGCGGCAAACTCGGACCCTTCAAGGCTTATTTGCGAGATGCTATCGGTGCACCAGCCCCAGAGCCCATAGCGGCATCCGCGGCAAAACCAAAAGCTTAACTTCGCCTTTGTTTGTGTCGCAACTTTTATTTGATTGCAATTAACGTAGTTACGGGATTAATGTAGTTTAGTTGAATAGATTTGAGTAGTGAGAAAAAGTCGTCTTTGGAGCTGTTTCGGCTCAGAAAAACCCTTGATGCCCTAGCCAACAAGCAGGGCAGCCACACGGAGCTTATCACAGTTTATGTTCCGCCGGGCAAGCAAATCAGCGACGCACTTAACTTGTTGCGTAATGAGTACGGCACCGCCAGCAACATCAAAAGCAACGTCACCCGAAAAAATGTGCTTGACGCCATCGTTAAAGCCCAACAGAAACTCAAACTCTTCAAAGACCCGGGCGAAAAAGGCATTGTCGTATTCACTGGCGCACTGCTGCCAGAAGGCGCAGCGCCAGGAACCGAACGCATGGAATCCTACGTTATTGTTCCGCCTGAGCCTATTCGAATCTTTCTATACCGATGTGACAGCCGTTTCCACACCGAACACCTCCAAGAGATGCTGCGAGAAAAAGAAACTTATGGCATCTTGCTGGTGGACGCATCCGACGCCACCATAGCCACGCTGCAGGGCAAACACTTGCAGATTGTGCGGGAAATGCACTCAGGTGTTGCGGGGAAAACCCGTGCTGGTGGGCAGTCGGCTAGACGTTATGAGCGTTTGCGGGAGATGCAATTAAACGATTACTTTACTCGTGTGGGGCAGCATGCTAACGAGATTTTCCTGCCCATCGAAACCCTAAAAGGCATAATCGTCGGCGGACCTGGACCAACCAAGTATGATTTTGAAAAAGGCGATTACCTCAACTACCAGCTCAAAAACAAAATCATCGACACCCTTGACACCGCATACGTAGAAGAGCAAGGCGTCAAAGAAATAGTAGACAAAGCCCCTGAAATTATGCGCAAAGTCCGCTACATCGAGGAAAAAGAGCTTATGCAGAAATTCCTCTACGAAGTTGGTCACGACACAGGCATGATAACTTACGGCGAAGGCGAAGTACGCCGCCTGATGATGTCTGGTGCCGTGCGAACTGTACTCATGTCGGAGGCTGTAGATTTATACCGCGTCACCATCAAATGCAGTGCCTGCGGATTTGAAGAACAACACACCGTTAAAGGTAAAGATATGCAGAATTTTGAACAGGGATTAGTCGGCAAACCATGTGCTAGCTGCAAAGCACCCTCGCTGACTATAGTGGACAAGAAAGATATTGTGGATGATTTTGCTGAGCTTGCAGAAGTCACAAACACCGAGGTTGAAGTGATTTCTGGCGAAACAGAAGAGGGACAGATGCTAAAGAACGCTTTTGGTGGCATCGCAGCGTTTCTGCGGTTCAAACTTCAAGGATAAACACGGTTTTTCCGCATACTGATGACGCCAAAACACCAATAGAACCTACCGCTCTTAGAGGTTTGATTTTCAAAAAATTTGTTTAGGGGTAAGGTGAGGGTGTTAGTCCCTCTCTATTCCAACCAGATCCTTAAGCACACAGTGACACTTTTGATTTAAAAGGAATATTTCGAAATCCGCAATATATCCAACTGCGTATCACCTTCACTTTCCAAGTCGACCCAAAATTTCTTGCACCTTCACCCTATCCGCATCCTTTAGCAGCAACTTTTTTTGTTTTGATGTAGCTCCCAAGGCTAACTCAACCTTGGTGCGTAGCAGTTTTGTTAGTTCTTTTATGATTTCCTTGTTTACTTTGCCCTTCACTGGCTCTTCTGTGGCGTACACCACGATTTCTTCGCCGTCGAAGGTGATTTTGAATTTGGGCGAGTTGGGTTTAACAAAAATGGAGAGAATTACGCCGTCTTTGGTTTCTGATATGTTCACGGTGGAATGCACTCACACTCTGCTTGTGGCTGTGTTTTTCGTTGTAGTGCCCAGCTGAACTTGTTACGTAAGGTTTTGGGGTAAAATTTTTCGATGTTAAACTTCACTTTTTTTGCCCACTTCACATATGCCGTTGGGTCAATGTAGGATTTGAGTGAGGTTCCAAGGTTGTATTCTTCGGTTAGCTTGGTC